>CAMCAY010000005.1 GCA_945872815.1 Chitinophaga pinensis | reverse complement strand
TCTGTCAGTAACAACAAAACCACCCACCACATTTAATGTTCCTAGTACCACAGCAATAAAACCTAATCCCAATGCCAGATAGTTGTCTTGTTCAGCTTTGCCCATTACAATGATTGCTCCAATAATTACAACTCCATGAATGGCATTTGCACCACTCATCAAAGGCGTATGCAATACGCTTGGAACTTTTTCAATGATTTCAATTCCCACAAAAATCATTAGGATTACAGTATAAATAATTTCCTGATTTCCTTGAATCCAATGTAAAATGTTATGTATCATATTATTTGATCTAAATGTTATCAGAATTTTTTAAGAAAAATTATTGAAGCATCGATTTTACTCTTTCATTGGTTACTTGACCTTGATTTGCAACACAGGTGCCTTTTACCAAATCATCTTCAAAATTCAGATTTAAATTACCTTCTTTACTAACAATCAACTGTAAAAAATTAAGGATATTTTTTCCGTATAGTTTACTGGCATCACTTGGCATTGTTCCGGGAAGTTTTGAATTACCTACTATTGAAACACCATTGAATACAACTGTTTCATCGTTTTTAGTGTGTTCTGTATTTCCTCCGGTAGATGCCGCCAAATCAATGATTACAGAACCATTCTTCATATTTGCAATCATGTCGCCGGTAATTAATATTGGAGCTTTCTTACCTGGAATTTGTGCAGTGGTAATGATGATGTCGGCTTTGGCAACGCTTTCTGCGATTTTAGCTTTTTGCCTTTGCATAAATTCTTCAGATTGTTCAACAGCGTATCCACCGGCACTGCTTGCATCTGCGGCCCCTTCTACTTCTATGAACTTTGCTCCCAAACTCATCACTTCTTCTTTTACTGCGGGGCGTGTATCAAAAACTTCTATGACAGCACCTAATCTTTTTGCAGTGGCGATTGCCTGTAATCCAGCAACACCGGCTCCTAAAATCAAAACTTTTGCAGGTGCAATACTTCCAGCTGCTGTCATAAACATAGGAAAGTACTTTGGATATAAGTTTGCAGCCAACAATACAGCTTTATATCCGGCAATATTGGCCTGGCTGCTCAAAACATCCATGCTTTGTGCACGGGTGGTTCTCGGCAACATGTCCATACTAAACACAGTAGCGTTGTTGTTTGCTAATAGTTGAATGAATGACGCATTCGAAAATGCTTGAAACAAACCAATCAATATTTTACCATTACAAAGTTGTAAATCGTTTTCGCCAATGGGATTTATAGACAGTAAAACATCTGCTTTTTCTAGCACTTCATTTCTACTGCCAATTGAAGCTCCTGCTTCTGCATATTTTTCATCTGTAGCAAATGCAGTGATGCCGGCACCGGATTCAATCATCAATTGAACATTCATTTTATTTAATGCAATCGCATGTTCCGGTAAAAGAGAGCTGCGTGTTTCAAAATTCGGTTCTTTGAGTAGGCCAATTATCATAAGCGAATAAATTGACTACAAAGGTAAGAAAAATTAAAATTGAATGCTGAAATGCTGTTTTACTTTGAAGTCTTTTTTGAAGAAAACCAATCCAATGAAAAACAGGTCTATACTTAGTGTAACAGAAGGATGGTTTTTGATCTCTTCCCAGGCAGATTCCATTTCAGCACTCCAATGGATATCATCAAATATTATTATTGTAGATTCGTTAATGTGCTGAATAATTTGATTAAAGTAATGTATAGTGGGTTCTTTACGGTGATTGCCATCTATAAAAGCAAGCTGAATGATTGGATTCTCCGTCAGATATTGTGGAAGAGTTTTGTTGAAATCACCCACCATAACTTCAATATTATTCAGCTTCAAAGAAGAGAAATTTTCTCTAGCTATTGTTGCAATAACTTCAGAACCCTCCATAGTTTTAACCTTAACTGAATTGCTACTATTGGCTAGATAAGATGTGGTGATTCCTAAAGAGGTTCCCAATTCAAGAATAAAATCAGTTTTGAAATATGAGGCTATTCTATAGAGTAACTGTGCGTATTTTTTTGATTTTAAAGAAGACTTAGCGATGGCATCAACTCTTCTTTTACTGGTTGGAATAATAGTAGAGCCTGCTCCAAAATCTTCAACCGTAATAATGGATTTATTTTTCAGTAGATTTTTTCTTAGTTGTTCAATTTCTTTATAAAAAGGGTGTCCACTACTATCATTCAATACATGTTTGATAAAATCATATACAAACGGAGAATGAACGCCATGGCCCTTTCTGTTGGATGCAGTAAGCCAATATTGAACATATTTTCTTGCTATTGTAAAGCTTGAATACAATATGAAATGCTTTTTTGTTAAAGTGAATTATATTGAAAAAAGTAGTTTTTTTGAAAAGATTATTGATTGTCAGACTTGATTTTTCTATCCCAGATTTGAATCGAATGATCGTATGCATTTCTATCATCAGCTTTGAAATCTTTGTTTGAGACCAATGTCCATTCTTTATCATCAATTGGAGGAAAAAAGGTGTCACCTTCAATTTGAGCATGAACCCTTGTCAAGTAGATTCTGTCAGTTGTTGAAAAACACTCTTTATAAATTTCACCTCCGCCAATTACAAAAATTTCTTTGCAGTTTGTTGCTTTTGCTTTTTCTAAGGAATCATTTAAATTTTTTGCTGTAATGACATTATCGGCTTTCCATTGAGGTTGTTTGGTTATAACTATGTTGATTCTTCCCGGTAAGGCTTTGTTTACAGATTCAAATGTTTTTCTACCCATAATGACCACACTTCCCCAGGTAGTGTTTTTAAAAAATGAAAGATCATTGGGAAGATGCCAGATTAGCTGATTGTTTCTGCCAATGACATTATTGGTGGAAGCTGCTACAATGATTGAAACCATGATACAAAGGTAGAATGTTAATTGTATTGAACTTAAATTATTCAGTTATTTTATTTTGACAGATAGTTCACCGGTAGATAGTGTCCTGAAAAACAGGGCGTCGTTGTTTGTTGAAATATTTTGAATGATGAAATTAGTAATAGAGCCCTTCATTTGAATATTGTCTGTAAGTTTTCTGTTCAGCTGATTTTGTAAATCTTTTTTTGTTTGATTTAATAGAGGGGTCATATCGAAAATTGCCGCGGCTTTTATTTTCTCCGTTATTTTATCATTCAGCATCCAGTTGGCCATTTTCATCAAAATATTTTTACTTTTAAGTTCAAATGACAAATCGGGGACTGATAGTGTGTTCTTTAAGCTGTCAAAATTGGGTGTTCCAATTAAATAAACTTTTCCTTTTTGAGAGCCCTTGAAATCTATCATTACTGAAATTTTGGAATGCCCAATTCCATTGACTTTTACATTATTAATAATAATTTTCTTACCCTTAATATTAAAAGTAGAGTCTTTTAATTTAGCATTCATCAAATGGGACAGGTCTTTATAATCAGCCAATACATCGGTATAAATACTAAATCCATTTTGTAATTTATTGTTAGATAAATCAGGAAGAGGAATCGATTTATTTGGAACAACACCAATTGAAAACAAGGGATTGCATGATATGCCAAGATTAAGAAACAAAGAGGCGCCCTTCATGTTTATATCGCTGATATTAATGTTGCTTGGGTTAAGATAAAAATATCCGAGCCCTTCAACATTTTCCACTTCCCACAACTTATTCCATAAGTTTTTCATCAAAGGTTTAAGATCATAGGAGTGTATTTGCTCATCTACATTTTTTCCAAGCAATTCAAGCTGATTTTTTATTTCCTTCAACAGTTTTTCTGTAATGTCAATATTTGCAAAACTGATTTTACATTTATCAATCGCCTGAACTTTTATCAAACTCGTATTTGATTGAAGATGATAGTTGGGAAGCAATTTTATTATTGATGAATATCCGATAGAAATTCCTCTAGGTGACTCATCAAAACCGCAGCTAAATGTTGGTGTAGGAAGTAGGCAATGGTCATTGATGCACTTGGCGCAGTAATTTCCTTTGATTTGATATTTTCCTTCAAAAGACAAATCAACTATATCCTTGTTTCCTTTTATGTCGAAGGGGCTTCGAATAAAGCGATAATTGTAACGTATGCCCTCGCATGGATTTTCATTGCCCTCATATTGAGTCGCTACGGAATTTTCCGCCATTTTAAAATAAGGATTCAAATCAATCTCAACAGGAATATTAATGTTTGAAGGGATACTTTTTTTTAAAGGGATTGATTCAGTTGATACATTGGGGGCTTCGGATTTAATTACCCTGCATGATATTAAGGAGGCCCAAGCTATGAGTATAAAAAGTCTATAAAAATTCATTTAATAAAAAGGATGTGTTGGAATATCGCTTAAGTAGCTTCTAAACAGCAACGGGGGCTTTAATTCCCGGGTGGCATTGATAATTTACCAATTCAAAGTCTTCAAATTTAAATTCAAAAATGTCTTTAACTGCCGGATTTATTTTCATTTGTGGCAAAGAAAAAGGGGTTCTAGATAATTGTAATTCAGCCTGTTCAAAATGATTGTTATATAAATGAGCATCACCAAATGAGTGAACAAAATCTCCATAACCAAGATCACATACCTGAGCAATCATCATAGTCAATAATGCGTAGGATGCAATGTTAAAAGGTACACCTAAAAAAACATCTGCACTGCGTTGGTACAATTGACAACTTAATTTTCCATTGGCTACATAGAACTGAAACAAGCAATGACAAGGCATCAGTTTCATTTTTGGAAGGTCTGCTACATTCCAAGCACTGATGATCATTCTTCTGCTGTCAGGATTGGTTTTAATTTGATGAATCAAATCTTTGACTTGATCAACAATTACTCCATCAGCCCCTTCCCAGCTTCTCCATTGTTTACCGTATACTGGTCCCAAGTCGCCTTTTTCATCAGCCCATTCATCCCAAATGGAAACATTGTTTTCTTTTAAATAAGCAATATTGGTTTCACCCTTTAAAAACCACAGCAATTCATAAATGATACTTTTAAGGTGTGTTTTTTTTGTAGTAACCAAAGGGAAACCTTCGGAAAGGTTGAACCTCATTTGATAACCAAAAACGCTTCTGGTACCGGTACCGGTGCGGTCGCTTTTATCTACACCGTTATCTTTAATGTGCTTAAGTAAATCTAAATATTGCTGCATGAGTGCAAATTAAAAATTAAAAAGTATAAAGTAAAAAAATAAAGTCATCCAATTTGTATAGTATTAGTTGTAAAACCATTTTTATTGCTCTTGTAGCGAATCAGTATATTTGCATATTAAATAATTCATGGCTAACAAAGGCAAAGTATTAATGGCAATGAGCGGTGGTATAGACAGTACCGTAGCCGCTTTAATGCTTCATAAACAAGGGTATGAAGTGGTGGGTATTACTATGAAAACATGGGACTATGCAACCAGTGTTGGGGTTAATAATAAAAAAGAAACGGGTTGTTGCAATTTGGATAGTTTTAATGACGCCAGAATGGCCGCTGTAGAGCACGGATTTCCTCATTTTATTCTAGATATCAGAGAAGAATTTGGCGATTTTGTAATAGAAAATTTCGTAGAAGAATACCTCGCAGGCAGAACACCCAACCCTTGTGTAATGTGCAACACACATATCAAATGGCGCGCTTTATTGAAACGTGCGGACGCTTTGGGATGTGAATTTATTGCAACGGGTCATTATGCTCAAATTCATCAGCACAGTAATGGAAGGTATTTTATTAAAAAAGGAAAAGACGAAAACAAAGACCAAAGTTATGCCTTGTGGGGGCTACAACAGGATTTGCTTAGTCGAACCTTGTTGCCTTTAGGGAGTTATCATAAAACTGACATTCGCCAAATGGCTCATGATTTCGGTTATCCCGAACTTGCAAAGAAGAACGAAAGCTATGAGATATGCTTTGTGCCTGATAATGATTACCGTGGATTTTTGAAAAGACGGGTTAATGGCCTTGAAGAAAAGGTCAATGGTGGAAACTTTGTAGATTCGAAAGGTAAAATTCTTGGAAAACACAAAGGGTATCCCTTTTATACTATTGGTCAGCGAAAAGGGCTTGACATTGCCTTGGGTACTCCGGTTTTTGTAACAGAAATTATTCCGGACACAAATATAGTGGTGTTGGGTACAGAAGAAGAACTAAACAAAACAGAATTGTTTGTGAATGGTATTAATTGGATGAAATATGATGTAATTTCTGAAGGAATGGAGTCGGTCACTAAAATAAGATACAAAGACAAGGGGGCAAATTCTTCCCTTTTTCAGACCGAAAAAGGCATAAAAGTTGTATTTTTCGAAAATGTAAAAGGGGTTGCACCAGGACAAAGCGCAGTTTTTTATGAAGGAGATGATGTCATCGGTGGTGGAATTATTCAGAGATACGAAACAAACTAATAAATATATCAAATCATGAATCTAAAAAATCTCATTGGTATTTTTCTATTATCGTCATTGCTTTTTTCCTGTTCAAGTAAGAAGGAAACTTTTTACAATATTTCTGTAGGTCAATATTTTCCTTTACAGCAGGGAAAATACATCACTTACAAATTAGATTCTTTGGTTTATATCAATTTTGGAAAAAAAGATACCACCATTTCTTATCAGGTGAAATATTTAACTGATTCATTGATGAGTGATAATACTGGTAGGCCCGCCTATCGAATATTTAGATTTATTAGAAAAAATGCTTGGGATGGATGGACACCCGATGGAACTTGCATGGCAGTAAATACCGGTTCTCTAATTGAATTTACAGAAGACAATTTAAAATTCATCAAATTGACCGAACCCATAAGAAATACATTTACCTGGAAAGGGAATTCTTATATTAATGCAACATCCATTAACTCCAATTTAATTTACATGCAGGATTGGAATTATGCATACAGTAATGTTGAAACTTCTTCTATCATAGGAAATGATACATTGCAAAATACGTTGACTGTGGAACAAAGAGATGAAACAATCAATGATCCTCAAAACCTCAATATTTACAGTGAAGTAAATTTCTCCAAAGAAATATATGCTAGGGATATTGGCCTTGTTTACAGAAAGTTTTTACATCGTGAATATCAGCCAAATACCAATGGAACTGGGGGGTATGTAGCGGAAGGTTCTTATGGTGTCACTTATACGATGATTGCCCATAATTAAATATCCTTCTGTGCATATCAACATTCGCAAAGCAATAAAAGAGGACTGTTCCAGAATGATGGAATTGATTCATGAACTGGCTGAATATGAAAAAGCCCCTCATGAGGTGACTGTAGATTTTAATCATTTTGTAAACAGCGGTTTTGGAGAAAGTCCAGTTTGGTGGGCTTATGTTGCAGAAATTGTTGGTGATAAAAATGAAAATCTAATAGTAGGTTTTGCATTATACTACATTCGATACAGTACATGGAAAGGGCAAAGAATGTATTTGGAGGATATTCTTGTAACCAAAGAATTGAGAGGAAGGGGCATAGGGAAATTACTTTTTGACAAGCTGATTGAAGTATCAAATACCGAAAAATTTTCCGGAATATGTTGGCAAGTTTTGGATTGGAATGATCCTGCCATTCATTTTTATAAAAAATTTGAAAATGTAAATTTTGACAATAGTTGGATTAATGTAAGTATTGCATAATTTTATCGCAGGATTATTGGATTTAATTTATTTCAATATAAATATTATTCAACATAAAATATTTATATAATAAGTAAGTTATTTGCCAAAATTTTATTTTCAAAATATCTTAGTAAATCGTTAACTTTGCTTTGCTTTTTCATGAAAATGAACGAGTACTTATCTTAAATATTTAGTAATACACAATTTAAAATTATGAAGAAAATTTACTTCTTATTGATTGCCGTTCTAGTTAATTTTTCCTTGCAGGCTCAGACGGTTGCCACAACTCTTAATGGATCTTTCAGTGCGAATGTCGTAATTGGACAAAGCAACTACCATGTATCTGAATCAATTTACACAGATGTAGAATTAGGCTCATCTAGTTTTACCACTACAGGTACTGCTATCAATAAAATTGGTTATCACGTCCTTGAATTGGGTTCCCCCACCAATATTTCCAATTATAAAATAAGGATGAAAAATGTACCAGCCAATGCTACAACATTTACTACAGGTGCGTACAATACCACAGGTTATACCTTAGTTTTTAGCGGTACTGTCAACTTTTCAAATTTGGAATGGAATGAATTTTTATTAAACACGCCTTTTGTTAGAACATCCGGTTCAAATTTGCAAGTCATGATTGAAAGAGGCGATGGCATTTTAAATACAGGGTATGTTTTCAGTTTAACACCTGGAAACCAAACAAACAGTCAAATCAATACTAACCGAAGAGCAAATCAGGCTACTGCAATAAATGCCGGAACTAGTTTGACACCAAATATATACAGACCTGCCATTAAGTTGATGCACCTTCAACCTGATGATGCAAGCATAACTGACATTATAACCCCTACCATATCTTGTTATTCTGCAGACCAAAATATCGGAGTAGTATTGACAAACAATGGTACTGCAAACATTAATAGTGGTGCAGCCTCAGTTGTTTTAAAAATAAGTGGAGCTAACTCTTTCATAAGCAGCCCACTTACCAACACAGTTGCATTGGCTCCCGGTTCCTCAGAGACTTTAACCTTTACTGGAATTAATTTGACCAATCCAGGTGTAAACTATGACACTGCCTATTTAACTTATGCAGGGGATGCTGATGTAAGCAATGATTCAGCTTACTTCTCCACCAACACTTCTGAAGTACTTTCTTCGTTCCCTATTAGTGAAGATGTTGAGACTTCACCATTGCCTGTATTCTGGGAAGCTGAGCCTATTGTAGGATTTTCATCTAACTGGGGAATTAATACCGGTACATACAAAAATACTCCAACGGCTTTGGACTCATTGAAGCCAAGATTACCTGGGTCTAATGCTTTTTTGTTTGATAGTTACAATGCTTCTGCAGGTTCTCAGGGAAGACTATACAGCAAGTGTATTGAGTTCCCTTCAAATTCTGCACCTATGGTATCATTCTTCATGAGTCACGATAGTGCTTATGCTACTGATGTTGACAGTTTGTATCTTTCAGTTTCAACGGACAAAGGCTTGACATGGACTAGATTGGCTGGTTTCCAAAGAGCTGATGCAGCAGCTGCTCGTTATTATTGGAAAAAAGACAGCGTTGATTTGACTGCCTATAGTGGACAATTGGTTCAAATTGGTTTTGAAGGTGTCGGTGCTTATGGCAACTCAATTTTGTTGGATGACATTAATGTGGAAGCACCTTTATTATGTAATGCTACACATAATTCTACCATTGACTCAGCTTGTGATACCTATACTTGGGCTACAAATAGTCAAGTGTATACTACCAGCGGTACGTACATTTATAATTACTTGAATGGTGAGAATTGTCCTTCAGCAGACACACTTCATTTAACCATTCATTACCCTACAAACAATTCTGTGATCTACGAATCTTGCGTTGATTACCTTTGGAACGGAATTAATTGTAATGTAACAGGTGATTATACTTATGATTATATAAATGCAGGTGGATGTTTGTCTACTGATACTTTACATTTTACATTAAGAACAACTCCCTATATCAACGACTATGACGATAATGGTTGCGATAGCTTAGTTTTACCATGGGGAGAAACTGTATATACGGATGGTCTGTATCCTCATACTTACACTTCTGTAAATAGTTGCGATAGTATTGTTACAGTAAACGTAATGATTCATGCAAGCACTTCAAGTTCATTCAATGATGTAGCATGTGATAGCCTAGTGTTACCATGGGGTGAAGTTGCTAGAATTACAGGAGAATATACACATACATATCAAACTATACATTCTTGTGATAGTGTAGTGACTGCAAATGTTACTATCAATCCAAGTGCTTCCTATTCTTATGATGTTGCTGAATGTGTTAGCTACTCATTGCCTTGGGGCGGATCGGCAACAACAACTGGATCATACAGTCACTCTTACAGCGGTGCAGCAGCTAATGGTTGCGACAGTGTGGTGATCGTTAACGTTTCCATCAACAGCAATTCAAGTACTATCAATGCTACAGGATGTAACAATGTTCAATTACCTTGGACTTCTGTTAATGCTTCCGGAACATATACGAACGTTTACACTAACGCTAATGGATGCGACAGCACAGTAACTGCAATTGTTACCGTAAAGAAAAGCACTTACAATTCTATCGACACTTCAGTTGTTGGAGGGTTGGTATGGCATGGTACACAGTATGCAACCAACGGAACATATACATATAGCTACACTAACTCAAACGGTTGTGAGTCGGTGGATACATTGCATTTAACCATTCTTCTTCCTGCTGATGTTTTCATTTTCCCTAATCCAAATAATGGAATATTTACCATCAGCTATACTGATAAGCTAAATGGTGTTTCTAGCCCTTGCTTTATGACAGTATATGATGAGAAAGGTGCAAGAGTATTTACAAAAACATTCCCTCCATCTTTAGGTGGAACTACGGCACTTATGACAGTTGACATGTCTAGATTCCCTAGCGGTGTCTACCATGTTGAAGTAAGTGATGCAGGTAAAGTGAGATTGCAAACTGGTAAATTTGTTATTTATAAATAACTAAATCATCAATAACTTTCCATCCCCGATTGTAATCAATCGGGGATTTTTTTTATTATTCTGTTTATCTGCTACTTAAACAATTATATTTGTAATATCAATTTTAAACAATAAAGCTATGTCACACTTATCGCAATTCTGGTGGTTGATTCCCGCAATTATTATTTTTTTTAGTGGGTTATTTACTGTCAATCAGGGAACTGTTGCTGTAATAACAAGATTTGGAAAATATATTGGAATTAAAAGGCCAGGTCTTAGATTTAAAATTCCATTGATAGATCAGATTTATAAAAGGGTTAGCATCCAAAATCGATCGGTAGAACTCGAATTTCAGGCAGTTACAATAGATCAGGCGAATGTTTATTTTAAATCAATGTTATTGTATTCTGTACAAAATGAAAATGAAGAAACCATACAAAAAGTTGCGTTCAAATTTATTAGTGACAAGGATCTCATGCAAGCTTTGGTTAGAACCATTGAAGGAAATATCAGGGCATTTGTTGCTACAAAAAAGCAATCCGAAATTTTGGGATTACGCAGAGACATAGTTGAATTTGTAAAAGAGCATGTAGATGCCTCTCTTGAAGATTGGGGATATCACTTACAGGATTTGCAGATCAATGACATTACTTTCGATCAGGCTATTATTGAAAGTATGAGTAAAGTAGTGGCAAGTAATAATTTGAAAGCTGCAGCTGAAAACGAAGGACAGGCATTATTGATAACAAAAACAAAAGCAGCAGAAGCGGAGGGTAATTCAATTAAAATTGCAGCGGAAGCGGAAAAATTAGCTGCTCAGCTTCGCGGCCAGGGCGTTGCATTATTCAGGGAAGAGGTTGCAAAAGGGATGAGCATGGCTGCAGAACAAATGAAAGTGGCTAATCTTGATACAAATGTTATTTTATTTAGCATGTGGACAGAAGCCATCAAAAACTTTGCTGAATATGGAAAAGGTAATGTGATATTTTTGGATGGCAGCAGTGAGGGAATGGAAAAAACCATGCGGCAGATCATGGCAATGCAGCAAATGGAAAGTAAATAATTTATACAAGATTAACATTTAATTGCAATAGTATTTCAAATAAGATTCGTTGATTGCAAATGATTCTAGTTTATTAAAAAATAATTCACAGTTATGTTTGATATTTTATTACAAATCGATTCAAGTAATATCAGTACAAATGCCGGTGTTAAAGTAGAATCACTCTGGAGCCTTTTGGCCAAAGGTGGTCCCATTATGATTCCATTGGGTGTTATTTTTATCATGATGGTTTACTTTTTTATTGAAAGAATGTTGGTAATTAAAAAAGCTGGCATGCTTGAGGATAGCTTCATGATTAGGATTAGAGAAAATATTATCAATGGAAAGTTGAATGATGCAAAAATACTTTCAAAAAGTACAGATAATCCTATTGCAAGAGTCATAGACAAAGGATTGCAGCGTGTAGGAAAGCCCATCGATGCCATTGAAAAAAGTATGGAAAATGTAGGCAAATTGGAAATGTACAAACTGGAAAAAAACTTAAGTATTATTTCCGTTATAGCCAGAATAGCACCTTTATTCGGATTTGTCGGTACCATCATTGGGTTGGTGATGTTGCTGAAAGAGTTTGCTACCATCAGCAATCCTTCTATCAGTCAGATTGCCGATGCGATGTATATAAAGCTGATAACTTCTGCAACAGGACTTATTATTGGAATGCTGGCTTTTACAGGACATAGTTATCTTGATACCCAAATTAACAGACTTGCTAATAAAATGGAAGCATCCAGCAGTGAATTGATTGATATTTTACAGGAACCAACCAAGCAGTAAAATTGTTTTACATGAGTTTGAGAAAAAATAAATTAAGGGAAAGTCATTCAGAAGTTGATACCGGACCATTGAATGATATACTTTTCATTTTGCTGATGTTTTTTTTAATGATATCTACGCTTGCTAATCCGAATGTAATTAAAATGAGCGTTCCTAAAGCCAAAAGTGATACTAAACAAAAACAAAGTGTGGTAGTTAGCATTGATAAGGATAAGAATTTTTTCATCGGAGCAAAAAAAATCATTGCTGATTCATTAGAGTCCGCATTGAAAAAATACATCAACGAGGGCGACAGCATAAAGCCGGCTGTTGTAATAAATGCTGATTCTGTTGCGCAATGGGGTGAAATCGTGAAAGTAATGAAAGTGGCCAGAATGCTTGGAGCAACTACATCAGCAACTGTTACTGGTTCCGAGTAGCTATTACAATACGATCCTTTTCATACATGTCTTTTATTAATTCTACAGAAAATCCATTCGTTGAAAATAATTCACTGACTTGGTTTCCAAAATTCTCATGTATTTCTACAAATATTTTTCCATTGGCAGTTAAATGTTCTTCGGCAAATGCTGTTATTTTTTCATAAAAAAGTAGCGGTTGACTGTTAGGAACAAATAATGCTGTTGATGGCTCGAAAAGCTTTACATGATTGTCTATTGATGCATACTCACGTTGAGGGATATACGGGGGATTGCTGACAATAACATCATAGATTCCCAAAAGATGCCAATATTTTTCATTTAGAAAATCTAATTCAATTAAATTAATTTCTGAATGATTGTTAACAGCATTTTCTTTAGCAATTGATAAAGCACTTTGACTGATATCTAAAGATGTGATATCTGCTTCAGGGATATTTTTTTTAATTGAAACAGGAATACACCCGCTACCTGTACCAATTTCTACTATTTTTTTGCATGGGTTGTTTTTTAGAAAATGAATTACAGCTGTTACCAATTCTTCTGTTTCGGGCCTTGGTATTAGCACAGCTTCATTTACTTTAAATAATAGATAATAAAACGAGCTGTTTCCTAAGATATATTGCACAGGCTTGTAATTCAGTAAATCTTTCAAAGCCCTTTCCAGTTTGATGTTTGTTTCTGCTTCTAGAATCTCTTCCGGATGAGTAATAATATCAGAAAGAGAGATGTTTGCAAGAGATTCAAAAACCATCCTACTGATATTTTCCGCTTCATTTTCTGAATAAACAGACAAAAGCTTCCTTCGAAATAATTGATATATCTCCTTAATAGTCATTTTAGCAAACTTACTTTATTTTTTCATCCTTAATTTTACAGTTGTGAATATTCATGAACTTTATATGAAAAGATGCCTTACCCTTGCTGAAATGGGTTTAGGTAAAGTATCTCCAAATCCAATGGTTGGATCAGTATTGGTTTATGACAATAGTATCATAGGGGAAGGTTATCATGAACAATTTGGATGTAGTCATGCTGAAGTAAATTGTATTAAATCTGTAAAAGAAGAAAATCGTCACTTGATAAAAGACAGTACTTTATATGTTTCATTGGAACCCTGTAATCATTTTGGTAAAACGCCTCCATGTACTGATTTGATTATTCAAGAGCAAATTAAAAAAGTGGTGATAGGTTGCAGAGATCCACATTCTAAAGTAAATGGGGCAGGTATTGAAAAATTAAAAAACGCAGGAGTAATTGTTGAAGAAGGTGTTCTTAATCAAGATGCCATCTTCTTAAACAGAAGATTTTTCACTTTTCACAACTATAAACGGCCTTACATAATTTTAAAATGGGCTCAAAGTAATAATGGTAAAATTGCAGCTCGTGAAAAATCGAGATTAAAAATCAGCAATGAAATTACCGACAGACTGGTACATAAATGGAGAAGCGAAGAGGATGCTATAATGGTCGGAACGAATACTGTTATATGTGATAATCCGGCATTGACAACAAGATTTTATCCCGGTAAAAACCCTATAAGAATTTTTGTCGACAAACAATTGAGGGTTGATACATCTTCTCAAATTTTGGATGACAGCACACCTACTATCATTTTTAATTGCGTCAAAGAAATGAAAGAGGGTTCAAGAATTTATTTGAAGTTTGATGAACAACTAAATTTCATTCAACAAATGAATGATGTTCTTTATCGTAACAATATTTTATCCATCATTATTGAGGGCGGAGCAACGTTATTGAATAGTTTTATCGAACAAAATTTGTGGGATGAAGCAAGAGTGATTGTTAATCGACATTTACTAATAGATGATGGAATTGACGCACCTATTATCCAGAACGGCGTTTTGATTAAAACAGATCTAATACAAAATGATAGTATCGATTATTTTTTAAGCAAACCTGAATAAAGAAAAAAATGACGGACTATTATACAATTGAAAAAGTTGGAATTGCAGAGTTTAAAGACAGAGGAAGTAAGTTCATAGCAACTGCTTTTCCGATGGCCACAGCACTAGAATTTAAGACAAAACTTAATGAATTGAAAAAAGAACATCCAAAAGCTGTTCATTTGTGTTTTGCATACAGAATTGGTACCAAGGGAGATGAATTCAGGCTTAATGATGATGGCGAACCTTCCGGCTCAGCGGGCAAGCCTATATTGGGACAGATTGATAGTAAAAAACTGATCAATGTTGGTATTATTGTAATCAGATATTTTGGAGGCACATTACTTGGTGTACCTGGACTGATTAATGCTTACAAAACTGCAGCTGCCTTGTGTTTACAAACAATTCCCGTTGTTCAAAAGCCCATTATGATTCAATTTCAAGTCGAATTTGATTACAATGCTCAAAATGAAGTGATGCAACTGTTAAAGCAATGCAAGTGTGAAATACTTGAATCCAATATCAATTTATTTTCTATTTTAAAATTTGGAGTACCTGTTGTAAGAGAACAAGAGTTGGTTTTTAAAATAAAAGAAATGCGTAATATTGAACTGAAAAAAATATTGTGTTAATTTGGTTATTTATTTTTAATTTAGCCAATCTTTGAGATATATAAATTATTATTTCAAATTAATTAAATTGTTTTTTAATCAAAATTATTCGAATCTGATATGAGAAAGATTTTACTTGCCTTGACTTTATTAATGATGCTAAATGCAACAAATGCTCAGCAATTGCATTTCATGAGTCAGTACCTCCAGCACAACTCAATGTACAATCCAGCTGCTGCAGGAATGTCTCAAAAGGACTTTTTGGGTGTTTCTTACAGAAGTATGTGGGGTGATTTTCCTGGAAATCCAAAAACATCTGTAGTGTATGGTGATTTTGAATTGAAAAATTTAAATGCAGGTGCTGCTGCTTATTTGTATAAGGATGAAACAGGTCCAACAAGCAGAACAGGAATGCAACTTGCTTACTCTTATCATATCAAAGCAAAAAATGAAAAAAGCCGTTTTGGAATTGGTATAGAATTGAGAGGAATGCAATATGCAATTAACAAAGCTGCATTAACTGAATCGCTTACAAGTAATGATCCTTTATTAATGGGTGCTAGCAACAAATTTGTTTTCGATGCCGGAACCGGTGTTTACTGGACCAACAACAAATTAACTGCAGGATTTGCTGCGACACAATTGATGGGTTCCAAACTCAAGCTGGCCGATGTTACCGGATCTACATTAGACGGAAAACTCTATCGTCATTACAATTTGACATTAAATTATAAGATTCAAACCGGCGATGATATTTATTTGATTCCAAGTATTATGTACAGAGCAATACAAAACGCACCTTCAGAATGTGATTTGGGCGTCAAGGTAGATTATCAGGATAAATTATGGTGGACATTAAATTGGAGAATAAACCAATTCTGGAGTGTTCAAACCGGATTGAAATTATTACAACGTGTTAGAGCAACTTACTCTTACGATTACTATGTTACTCCTGTTAGCATATTTACAAATGGTTCTGGGTCACATGAAATAGGTCTTCAGTTTGATTTGAAGAAAAAGTAAACAATCAAGAATTTATTTATAACCTACAACACATTTCGCATTGGAGAATAATATACTGATTGTATATTAATAATTTTAACCAATGTCATTTGTGTGTAAGTTATCCCATACACGAAATATTTTATAAAATATGAAAAAAGCTCAATGGTTGATTTTTCTTTTGATAGCAATATTTTCTGAAAAATCAAATGCTCAAAGTTTTGTTTTTAGTTGTGCAAAAGATACTGTTATTCCTGTTTGTACGTCCCCTTGTATTACGTTAAAAGCATTAATACCCGATATACACGAATCAACAACAGATTACACTGTGAACTCAATGACTTCCAATGGAGGGTGTTTTAATCCATATGTAGATCCCGCAGTTCCGGGAGTTTCCGCTAACGTCACTATTGACGATCGTTTTTCAACATTTATTGATCTTCCATTTTCATTTCCTTTTTATGATGACGCAGCATCTCCCTATAATGGATTGGTTATAAGTACAAATGGATACTTGTCATTTGATCCTTCTAAAGCTAGCGCATCGTCTCATTTTGGAATATTGAGTACTTCTGGTGCCTCATTAAGTGCATCTTCGGGAACACCTCAGGATCTTCCCAATTCCCTATACGATCGTTCTGTTGTTATGGGACCATATCATGATATTGATCCTGCTTATAATACATCTCCGGATCAACTTATTAAATATGATATCATTGGAAATGCACCCCACAGAAAATTTATATTGAGTTATTACAAGATACCTTTGTTTGATTGCCGAGATTTAATTAACAATACCCATCAGATTGTATTATATGAAGGAACCGGAATCATCGAGGTATTTATTTTTGATATTGATCAATGCACGATTTGGAATGATGCCAGATCCATGATTGGCTTGCAAAATTACAACAAGGACAAAGGTATCATGCCACCGGGAAGAGCTGCATCAGATCCGGTATGGGGAACAGCAGGTATGAACGAAAGCTGGCGTTTTGTTCCTTCTGCGGGTCCTTCTACATTAGACAGTGTGGTATTAACTGATTTAAACGGTAATATAGTATCAGTTGGTTCTACAGTAAGTCTAGGGGATGGTAATCTAGATGTTTCTTTTCCAAATGTTTGCCCTAACGGAAGAACAACTTACATCGTTAAGTCAAAATACATGATTCCGGGAAGCAACCCCGTTGAATATGTTTATGGCACTGATACTATGACTGTATTTATACCTGCTCCAATGACCATTACCAGTGCAAGTGTTACAAATGTTGCATGTCCACAAGGAAATACAGGTGCTATCAACATAGCTGTAACCGGTGCTCCAGGAAATGATTATTCGTACTCATTAAATGGAGGAACACCACAATCTACAGGTACATTCAATAATCTTACTGCTGGAACATATAATGTTCACGTAGTGGATGTTGCCGGATTAACTTGTCCAGTTGATACAGCTTTCCAGGTAATTGAACTTTCTTCTAATTTTACAGTAGATGCAGGACAACCTGTTACAATTATTTCAGGTGAACAAATACAACTGAATGGTTCTGCAGTGAATGCAACTAGTTTATTATGGACGGCCTCTCCATCAGATCCTTCACTTACAGCTACAACAACTGCAACTCCTTCAGTAAGTCCAATGATAACAACAACCTATACTCTTACTGCAACCAATTCAAATGGTTGTGTAATTTCTGATAATGTTGAGATTACAGTTATTCCAAGATGCATCAATGTCAGAAATGCATTCAGTCCCAATGGAGATGGAATAAATGATAAATGGAAAGTGTATGACAATCGTGATTGTTTGGAAAAAGTTACTGTAACTGTATTTAACAGAAATGGTTCTAAAGTGTTTGAAAATCAAAATTATCAAAATGACTGGAATGGAACTTTTAAAAATAAAGTGTTACCGGACGCTACTTATTATGCAGTTGTAGAATTTTTCCTGACTTCAGGAAAGAGAATTACTGCTAAATCAGATGTGACAATTTTAAGATAATTAAATAATATTTCTATTTAAAATGTCCCTTAGCAATGAGGGACATTTTAATTTTTCAGATCAATATGAACGTTGAAAATATCAGAGAATTTGCATTATCGTTTCCGGATGTTTCAGAGGGGTTCCCCTTTGGAGAATCAGTGCTTGTATTTAAAGTTGTCGGCAAAATTTTTTTGCTATTGCCATTAGATGAAATACAAGTGCAGTTTAATGTTAAATGTAATCCCGAAAGAGTAATAGAGTTGAGAGAGGAATATCCTGAATCGGTATTGCCCGGCTATCACATGAATAAAAAACACTGGAACACCATAATTGTAGACGGCATATTATCATGGTCACAATTGAAGGAAATGATTCAGCATTCTTATGTCCTTGTAAGAGGAAAAAAATGACAATTGGTTCAAATCAGCAAATGCAATTGATTTATTTAAAATTAGTGCTAACTACTAATTCCTTACTATTGCCGGAATATAAATAAAAACCTTCGCCTGATTTAACGCCTGTTTTACCTGCAGTAACCATATTGGTTAGCAAAGGACATGGGGCATATTTTGGATTTCCAAAGCCATCATGCAACACTTTTAAAATACTGTGACAAACATCTAAACCAATAAAATCGGCTAATTGTAAGGGTCCCATTGGGTGCGCCATTCCTAATTTCATTACGGTATCAATTTCTTCTACACCAGCTACATTTTCGTACAAGCTATAGATGGCTTCATTGATCATGGGCATTAAAATACGATTGGCAATGAATCCAGGATAGTCATTTACTATGCAAGGTATTTTCCCCAATTGTTTGCTAAGCTCAAAAACAGTGTCAGTTACTTCTTTTTTGGTAGCATAACCATTGATGATCTCTACTAATTTCATTACAGGAACTGGGTTCATGAAATGCATGCCAATTACCATTTCAGCACGTTTGGTAACAGCACCTATTTTTGTAATAGAAATAGATGAAGTGTTGGATGCAAGAATGCAGTGTTGTGGCGCAGCGCCATCTATTTGTTTAAATATATCTAGCTTTAACTGAACATTCTCTGTTGCGGCTTCAACAACAAGATCTGCTGAATGTACGCCTTCTGAAATAGAATTACTTGTAGAAATATTTTGAAGGGTTGCCGACTTTTGATCCTCGGTAATTATTCCCTTGGTAATTTGCCGGTCAATATTTTTAGAAATGGTTGCCATTGCTTTTTCTAATTGCCCGGTATTCACATCTATTAATGTTACTTTAAAACCTGTTTGTGCAAACACATGTGCAATTCCGTTTCCCATGGTTCCTGCACCTACAACACTTACATTTTTAATATCCATACAATTAAGTTCAATTGTTTAAAGTTTAAGGTTCAATGGTTATTTGACTAAATCTTTAGTAGTTTAATAAATATTTTTTTTGAAATACTAAAAAGACAAAATTCATTTCTGTAAAACAACAGTTATTTAAAAGCATTCATTCCTGTAATATCCATTCCTGTAATCAGTAAATGAATATCGTGGGTACCTTCATAAGTTATTACGCTTTCTAAATTCATCATGTGGCGCATTACAGAATATTCGCCGGTAATGCCCATTCCTCCTAACATTTGACGAGCATCTCGGCAAATATTGGTGGCTATTTCGCAAGCGTTTCTTTTTGCCATACTAACTTGAGCTGGTGTAACTTTGCCTTCATTCATCAATACACCTAAGCGCCAGTTTAATAATTGTGCCTTTGTTATTTCAGTAAGCATCTCAGCTAATTTCTTTTGCTGTAATTGAAAACCACCAATCGGTTTACCAAACTGAACTCTTTCCTTACTGTAGTTTAGTGCAGTGTCATAGCAATCCATTGCTGCACCGACTGCTCCCCATGCAATACCATATCTTGCTTTCGTCAAACAACTTAATGGTCCTTTCAATCCTTTTACATTAGGTAAAATATTTTCTTTAGGAACTTTCACATTATCAAATACCAATTCACCTGTTGCACTGGCCCTTAAACTCCATTTGCCATGGGTGGTAGGAGTTGTGAATCCTTCCATTCCTCTTTCAACGATTATGCCTTGAATTTCATTCTGATCATTCTTTGCCCATACTACCGCCACTTGTGAAAAAGGAGCATTACTGATCCACATTTTTGCTCCATTCAATATTACATGATCACCGGCATCTTTAAAGTTGGTGAGCATTCCTGCAGGATCACTTCCATGATTGGGTTCTGTTAACCCAAAACATCCAAGCCACTCGCCACTGGCTAACTTTGGAAGGTATTTATTTCTTTGATCCTCGCTTCCATATTGATAAATGGGGAACATAACCAAACTTCCTTGAACAGAAGCAGTAGATCGAACACCACTGTCACCTCTTTCTAACTCCTGCATCATCAACCCGTAGGAAATATAATCTAATCCACCACCGCCATACTGCTCAGGAACCGTAGGCCCGAAGCAACCAAGCTCTCCTAATTGTTTTACAATTTGCTGTGGAAACTCTGCTCTTTGAGCATAATCTTCAATAATGGGAGAAATGTCTTTTTTTACATAATTACGAACAGTTTCACGAATTAATTTGTGTTCTTCAGTTAGCAATTCATCTACACCAAAATAATCGGGAGATTGAAAATTATCGGTTTTTGCAGCCATATTATCAGTAATTAAACAATGAATAAATATTTTTAAATTGAATTGGAATTTTGTATGGCAAATATACGCGTCGATTGCCCGTCAATTAACCTTTTGTTTAACTTTTATATTGAAATATTTCTTGTTTAAATACTAAATAAATTAAACTAATTTTATTCAATAAAGTCTATAGGAAAATTGTAATTCATGCAAAAAATCGCCATTGTTTTAGTTTTTTTCACTTTTGTAATAGGTTGTAAAAAGACACCCGCACCTATTCCTGTTAATGAAAACTATTATTTCCCCCCATTAACCAGTGATATCTGGGATACTAAATCTCCTGTACAATTAGGTTGGGATTCAACGAAATTAAATGAAGCATTTGATTATGCCGGTTCAAAATCATCTTACGGCTTAATTGTTTTACAAAATGGAAGAATAGTTAAGGAACAATATTGGAACAATTGGACAAAGGATAACAGGTATTACATTGCTTCTGCAGGAAAAAGTGTGATTGCATTTTTAATCGGGATAGCACAAGAAGAAAATTTATTAGACATAAATGATAAAACGTCTCAGTATTTGGGATTTGGTTGGACAAGTCTCAATCCTGAAAAAGAAAATTTAATTACCCTCCAACACCAGTTAACCATGACAACCGGACTGGATGACGAGGTGCTGAACGATGATTGTACAGACGATACTTGTTTGATATACAAGTCTGATGCAGACATAAGATGGGCTTATCACAATGCTCCTTATCTTTTGTTACATGATGTTCTAATCAATGCTTCCGGTAAAACGCTTAATCAATATTCCAAAGAGAAATTATTTGATGTAATTGGTATGCCAAAAAGCTTATGGTATAATGGAACGATGTGGTGTACAACTAGAGAAGCTGCACGTTTCGGCTCCCTAATTTTACAAAAAGGCAATTGGAATAATGTCAAATTATTAAGTGATGTAAATTATTTTGAAGCAATGACGAATTCCTCTCAAACCATTAATAAAAGCTATGGTTATCTTTGGTGGTTGAATGGAAAATCATCTTTCATGGCACCTACCTCACAATTGGTTTTTCAGGGTTCTCTGGTGCCGAATGCTCCCCCAGATATGATAATGGCATTGGGAAAAGACGACAAGAAAATTTATATAGTACCTTCCTTAAATATGGTTGTGGTAAGATTGGGCGATGCTGCAGAGAATGTTACTTTGGGACCATCTAGTTTTGACAATGAATTTTGGAGAAGAATGAAATTAGCAATACGGTATTGATGTAAAATAAAAATTAAAAAGTATGACATATTCATATTTAGCATTAGGAGACAGTTATACAATAGGAGAATTAGTCCCGTTACATGAAAGTTTTCCTTATCAAACGGTCCAGATGCTAAGGAAAAAATTGAGTGAATCAGATCATTTCATTGCACCTGAAATTATTGCTAAGACAGGGTGGACGACCGATGAGTTGGATGATGTCATCTCTAAAACTATTTTATTACCTAAATATGATGTAGTCAGTTTATTGATTGGCGTGAACAATCAATATAGAGGTAGATCCTTAGAAAATTACGAGGAAGAGTTTGAAAAATTATTGTCATATGCCATTCGATTTGCAGGAAACAATCACAAGAGAGTATTTGTAATCAGCATACCCGATTGGGGTGTAACACCTTTTGCGGAGGGTAAAGACCGAGATGTAATAGCAAAAGAAATTGATGAATATAACGAAGCCTGTAAGCAAATAACCCAGTCTCATCAATGCTCATTCATTGATATTACTACATCTCAGAGAAAAGATGGCAACAAGGTTGATTTTCTTGCTTCGGACGGATTGCATCCTTCAGGAGCAGAATACAATAAATGGGCTCAAAAATTAGCCGAAGAGATTTTGTTAACTTTCTAAATCATTGATTTTACTTAGCATAAATTCTTCTACTGTATCACTATTCCAAAGTGTAGAAATATTTTCCATTCTCATTACTTCATTCATGATGGATTGCTGTGCATTACCTCTACTTAAAGCTTCACTATATCTTACATCCGGACTGAAGGTAACCAAGCTGTAAGCAGGAGTCCATTTGTCAGGATACTTGTTGCTGAAATTGGCTTCAATTTTTTTCTGTAAAAGAAATACCGGATCTGCAACTTTATCTCGCATTTCTACAAAATTATTTAGTGCCAATGTAGCAATAGCATCACCATCGGGCTTTCTGAGTGTTTGATATTCATTAAGAATAAGATTCCAATTGTGTTGATGTTTTGTAATCAAATTGTTTAGTACAGAACAGTCTTCAAATCCACAGTTCATTCCTTGACCGAAAAACGGAACAATAGCATGAGCCGCATCGCCAATCAATGCAAATTTATCATCTCTAATCCATGGGAAACATTTAACAGTAACCAATGAGGAAGTGGCATTGTTGAAAAATTCTTTTTCCAAATCAGGCATCATTATTGATGCATTCGTGAAAGTTTTATTAAAAAAATCCCTTGTTTTTTCAGGTGTATCTAATGAATTGAAAGATGGGTCGCCTTCAAATGGAAAGAATAGTGTGCAAGTAAAACTACCATCAATGTTAGGCAGGGCAATCAGCATATAATTTCCTCTTGGCCAAATATGCAAAGCATTTTTTTCCATTTGAAAAGATTGTTCTTTCCCTGCAGGTATTGTTAGTTCTTTATATCCAAAATCAATATAGTATTGCTGGTATTGAAATCGGTCATGTTGTAATTGATGGGAGAGTCTTGCAGCTGAAAAGGCACCATCACTTCCAAAGATTAGTTCTTGTTTGGTTATATGAGTTTGGTTGGTTGATGTATTTGTAAAATGAATTTCATTTTTCTTCCAATCTATGTGATCACAACGTTCATTAAAGAAAATTTCAACCTGATGTTTTTCAGCCAGATTCATCAATGTTCTGTTTAGTTCACCGCGTGAAACGGAATTGATAAATTGACCTTCTTTTCCATAAGCTTGATAGCCGGAAGTTCCATCGATATGATGCAATTGTCTTCCATGCATGGGGATAGCAATTTTTCTGATGTCTTCCATTAAGCCTACTTCCTCCAATGCATTAATTCCTCTGTCACTTAATGCCAGATTGATAGATCGGCCGGCACTCATGCTCATTTTTCTCATGTCGGGTCTGCGTTCAAATATCTTTACCTTATAGCCTTGTTTTGATAAATAAATGGATAACAATGATCCTACTAATCCTGCACCTATGATGGTAATTTCTTTTTGCATAAATAATGTTACTGGATATTTTGTAAAGTGTTTTGGATGATTTCTCCGAATGTATAAATTTCTTCGAATCGATTGTACAAAGGTACGGGTGCAACTCTTATGACATTGGGCTCTCTCCAGTCTGCAATCACTCCGGCCTTTATCAGCTCATCAAATATTTTTTTTCCGTCTTTCAGCATCAGCAAGGAAACCTGACAGCCTCTTTCATTCTCATTAGATGGAGTGATGATTTCAATAACCTTGTTATTTAGCGAGTGATTGATTTCATTAATTATGAAAATCAAATAAGCGCTCAATTGTTTTCCTTTGTTTACCAAATGATGAAATCCTGCTTCTGCAAAAATTTCCAATGAAGCCAGATGAGCAGACATGCTTAATACAGGAGCATTGCTTAATTGCCAACCTTCTGCTGTAGGAATAGGTTGAAATGTATTTCCCATTTTAAAGCGACTGTCCTTATCATGTCCCCACCATCCTGATAATCTTGGTATAGAACTGTCGGAAATATAACGTTGATGAATAAACGCTCCTGAAACGCCTCCGGGCCCGCTATTCAGGTATTTGTAGGAACACCAGCAGGCAAAATCTACATTCCAGTCATGTAATTCCAAAGCAATGTTTCCTGCAGCATGAGCCAAATCAAAACCGCAAATGGCTCCAGCCTCATGGGCTGCTTTACAAATTGTCTGCATCTCAAATACTTGACCGCTGTAATAATTTACACCTCCGAAAATAACCAGTGCTGTTTCATTACCATGTGTATTGATAGCTTCTAAAATATCAGCAGTATCAATATAGGAACTTCCTTCTTTGGGATGTACTTCTATGATTACATCTTTAGGATTTAATCCATGCAATATAGCCTGTGATTGAAAAGCGTACTGATCGGAAGGAAATGCTTTTGCCTCACAAATAATTTTGTATCGTTGTTTGGTAGGTCGATAAAAACTGATCATCAGCAAGTGCAGATTTACAGTAAGTTGATTCATTACAACGATTTCTTCGGGCAAAGCTCCTACTATAGCAGCAAGAAATTCCGGGAACAATTCATGGTAGCTTACCCAAGGATTTCTTGCATGAAAATGACCTTCAACGCCATAATTCGCCCAATCCTCCAACTCATTCAATACATAATCCTGAGTTGACTTCGGCTGAAGTCCAAGTGAATTTCCGGTAAAATAAATTGATTCTTTTTCATTTACCATTGGAATATAAAACTTGTCACGAAAGTGTTTTAATGTATCCTTTTCATCCAACTTTTGTGCAAATTCAATCGTTTTTTCAAAATTCATTTCAGTGCAATATTGTTAAGAAGTATGTTTTTTATAAAGATGCAATTACTTTCAATTCAATGGCAATAGGTGTGGGTAAACTTTTGACTTCCACAGTCGTTCTGCAGGCTTGAACGTCTTTAAAGTATTCACCGTAAATTTTATTATAAGTTGGAAAATCATTTTTCATGTTGGTTAAAAAGACCGTTACATCAATCATCTTATCCCAACTGCTACCGCTTGCTTCCAGCACAGCTTTTACGTTTGCAAAAACAGAATGACACTCCGCTTCAATATCGTATTTTAATATGGTGCCATTTTCATCCAATTCTAATCCCGGTATTTTGTTATCAACGGCACTTCTGCTTCCAATTCCAGAAAGAAAAAGAAGATTACCAACTTTTCTAGCATGAGGATAGGATCCAAGTGGTGAAGCGGCATTGGGGGTTTTTACAATTTGATTTTCAGTTTGCATTGGAATAAGAAAGGTTATTAAAAAAGTAAAAAAATTTAAAAATGAAAATTAAAAATTAAAGAACATTGTCAATATTGAATACAAACATTTTTTGGTTCAGTAAAAAATCTCATCGCGTCCCATCCGCCTTCTCTACCGACTCCGCTGTTTTTGATTCCACCAAAAGGAGTTCGTAAATCTCGTTCCAGCCAACAATTAATCCATACAATTCCGCTTTCAATGTTTGAAGCCATGTAATTGGCGTTTGAAATATCCTGAGTCCAAACAGATGCAGCCAATCCATATTGTGTAGCATTGGCGAGCATTATTGCTTCATCTTTGTCTGTAAATTTTTGTAAAGTTACTACCGGACCAAATATTTCTTCTGTATTTGTTTTACAATCAGGACCAAGATTTTCAATGATGGTAGGTTCAATGAAATATCCTTCTTCACATCTTCCGGATGGTTTTATTGCGTTACCTCCATGTAAGATTCTGCCTCCTTCTTTTTTAGCCAATTCTATACATGATATTATTTTTTCAAAATGAGTTTTGCTTACAATAGCGCCTTGTTTTGAAGTGGGTAATAAAGGGTCGCCTACTGTTAATCTTTTTGCTCTTTCTATGAATTCATTTTTAAATTTATCATAAATGGAAGCTTCAATCAAAATTCTGCTGCCACACAAACAAATTTGACCTTGATTACCAAAAGAGGAGCGAATGGTGTTGAACATCATTTTATTCCAATCGCAATCGGCAAAAATAATATTGGGGTTTTTACCTCCAAGTTCTAATGATAATTTTTTAAACATGGGTGCTGCTATGGAGGCAATTCTTTGTCCGGCTCTGGTGCTGCCAGTAAATGAAATGGCCTTGATAGAAGGATGTTGAACGATGGCTTCTCCACAATTTGGTCCATCACCATGAACAATATTTAACACACCGTCGGGTAAACCGGCTTCTTTGCAAATCTTTGCCAACAAATAACCCGTTACAGGAGTTACTTCAGAAGGTTTTGCAATCACACAATTGCCTGCGGCTAAAGCGGGCGCAATTTTCCAGGTAAACAAATACAATGGAAGGTTCCATGGAGAAATACATCCAACAATACCAATGGGTTGTCTTAATGTATAATTGATCCCAGATTCCATAGCATGACTTTCTGATGCAAATTGTATGGATGCTGTTGCAAAAAATCTGAAATTGGATGAGGCACGGGGAATATCTACTTCTTTGCTTAACCACAAAGGCTTACCATTGTCATTTGTTTCAGCAAGGGCAAGAAATTCATGGTATTGGTCAATCAGGTCTGCAATTTTGTTCAATATTTTAAATCTATATTCAGTTGAACTTACCGACCAGGTTTCAAAGGCGACTTTTGCAGATTGAACTGCTTTGTTTACATCCGATTCCGAACTGTTTGGAATTAATCCACACACTTTTCCTGTAGCAGGATTTATATTATCTATATAATTATGGCTGTCAGGTGGTAAAAACTGCCCTCCGATATAGTTTTCTAAATTATATGGTATTTCAATTTCCATAGGGTTAAAGGTAATTAAATTTCGTTCGTTTTTAAACCGTATTTAAAGCTTTTCTGCTTTAAAATAATGGCCATTTTAATAAAAAAAATTACCTTTCAAATCTAAAAACAAATATTATGGCAATCGCAGCTCCTTTTAACCTAAAAAAGTGGATTGATGAACATCGTGATTTGTTGAAACCGCCAGTAGGAAATTATTGTGTGTATAAAGAGGCAGAAAATTTTATTGTGATGGTGGTAGGAGGTCCTAATTCACGCAAGGACTATCATTACAATGAAAGCGAAGAATTATTTTATCAGCTGGAAGGGAATATTGTTGTTAAAATAATTGACAATGGCGTTCCAAGAGATATTCATGTCAATGAAGGCGACATGTTTTTATTACCGGCAAAAACGCCTCATTCTCCTCAAAGAGGTCCTGGAACTGTTGGTATAGTAATCGAAAAAATTAGAGAAACTGAAGAGGATGGATTTCTTTGGTATTGTGAAAATTGCGGCAATAAATTATACGAAGAATTTTTACATGTAGAGGATATTGTAAAACAATTGCCTCCGGTAATGCAAGGATTTTATTCTGACGAGCACAAACGAACATGCAATAAATGTGGAACAATCATGTCAGAACCAATTAAAAAGGGCTAATTTTTCTGATAAACATTTTATTGATGAAAATTGACATTCACACACATATTATGCCGAATAAAATGCCCAATTGGGTATCTAAATTCGGATATGGAGATTTCATTCATTTGGAGCATCGAAATTGCAAGGCATGTATGATGAAAGGTGATAAGCTCTTCAGGGAAGTCGAGGATAATTGTTTTGATGCCAATACTAGGCTCAGAGAAATGAATCAAACGAATGTGGATGTTCAAGTACTTTCTACGATTCCTGTTTTGTTTAACTATTGGGCAAAACCTTCGGATGGGCTAGAGACATCTCGATTTTTTAATGATCACATATGCGACACCGTTACCAAGCAACCAAAAAAATTTATCGGATTAGGAACAGTTCCTTTACAGGATATAGATTTAGCCATTAAAGAGATGGAGCGTTGTGTGAATGAATTGAAAATGCCCGGCCTGGAAATTGGGAGCAATATTAATGGAACTAATTTGGGTGATGAGATTTTTTTTCCGTTTTACCAAAGAGCTGAAGAATTGGATTGTTCGTTGTTTGTTCATCCCTGGGAAATGATGGGAGAGCAGCAGATGCAAAAGTATTGGCTTCCTTGGCTGGTAGGCATGCCTGCTGAAACCTCGAGAGCCATTTGTTCAATCATTTTTTCCGGAGTTTATGAGAAATTCCCCAAATTAAAAATCGCATTTGCCCATGGTGGCGGATCTTTCCCTCTGACTATTGGTAGAATTGAACATGGGTATAACGTAAGACCAGATCTTGTTGCAGTTGATAATGCTGTAAATCCCAGAAATTATATTGGAAAATTCTGGATTGACAGTTTGGTTCATGATGAAAAAGCCATGCAATACATTCTTGAAGTTATGGGCGAAGATTCTATTTGTTTAGGAAGCGACTATCCGTTTCCGTTAGGAGAGCATCATCCGGGATTGTTGATAGAAAATTTTATACAAGACGAAAAATTAAAAGACAAGTTACTCTACAAGAACGCAATGAACTGGCTTGGTTTAGACAATTAATTATTTTTTAATTTTCTACTCCTGCATTTTTCATTGAAATACCTCTTACTGCATTTCCGGCAAAAATTTTAAACGCATTTTTAGTAATGTTGTCATTACCAGTCATGATTGGTTCTCCGGCATCCCCGCCTTCTCTGATACTTTGCACCAAAGGAATTTGCCCCAGAAATGGAATTTCAAATTCTTCCGCCAGATTTTTTCCTCCCTCTTTCCCAAAAATGTAATATTTGTTATCAGGTAATTCTGACGGTGTGAAGTAGCTCATGTTTTCTACTAATCCAATTATAGGAACTTTCAACTGTGCCTGCCTGAACATTGCTACGCCTTTTTTTGCATCAGCCAATGCAACCAATTGAGGGGTGGTCACAACTATAACACCCGTGATTGGTACTGTTTGTATCATCGTAAGGTGAATGTCACCTGTTCCGGGCGGCATGTCTATAATCAAATAATCCAACTCACCCCAGTCCACATCACTTACGAATTGCCTGATTGCACTGCTGACCATTGGCCCACGCCAAACGACAGCTTGTTTTTCATCAATCAGAATACCGATACTCATTACCTTTATTCCAAATTTTTCAATAGGCATTATTAAACCCTTGCCATCAGTTTCTTTCATCAAAGGTCTTTCTCCGCGGATACCAAACATGATATGCTGACTTGGTCCGTATATATCTGCGTCCATTAATCCAACTTTGGCGCCACCTTCTGAAAGTGCTAATGCAAGATTTGCGGAAACGGTACTTTTACCAACACCTCCTTTTCCACTAACAACTGCTATGATATTTTTAACTCCCCCTAAAATTGTTTTTGGATTTAATCTATTGGTAGAGGTATTGCTTGTAAAATGAACAGTAACGTTTGCTTCTTTATTCACTAATAGCTGAACGGCATTAATACAGGCATTTTTAATCATATCCTTCATTGGGCATGCGGGAGTTGTCAATACTACAGTAAAAGAAACATTCTTATTGTCGATTTCAATATCTTTAATCATATTGAGCGTAACCAAGTCCTTTCCCAAATCTGGTTCTTGTACATTGCTCAGTGCTTTTAGTATATCTTCTGTTGTCATCGTGGAATAATTTGTTAAAATAAAATTAGCAGTGTAAAATTAGTCATTGATGTCTTTACTTTGATTTAATAAACAAATAATTGTATAAAATATCAATAATAATCAGGGCAATCGAAATGACTTTTGTGTGAATCAAAGTATTTAATTTTGAATATTATAAATTAAATGAAAAGAGCTAAACTTTATATATACATTCTTGTGTTTATTTTTCCGTTTACTGTTAAAGCTCAATTTGAGACTTTTAAAGATTCTGTAGTGCAATTATATGGTGTTGTGATGTCTGCAGACAGTTTAAAAGGTTTACCAAGTGTTAGCATTATTGTTAGTGGACAGAACAGAGGAACGGTTTCAAATGAAGCGGGTGTTTTTAGTATTGTGGTTTTAAAAGGTGATAGGATAGATTTTACAAGCATTGGCTATAAACCTAAATCAGTTATCATACCCAAAGATCTTAAAGAAAATCAATACAGTGTTATTCAGTTAATGATAAATGACACAGTATTTTTACCTGCTACAATTATTAAACATAGAATAAGTAGAGAACAATTTGAGCGTGATTTTTTAAACACGAACGTACCCGATGATGAAATTGCAATTGCAAGAAGTAACAATAGTTTAGCCATCCGTAGGTTTTTAACTTGTAATATTCCAGTAGATGGAAAAGAGGCATCTTCGCAATATCTCCGACAAAGAGCTAGTAAATTATATTATTCAGGACAAATTGCTCCGCAAAATATATTTAATCCGGTTGCTTGGGCAGAATTTATTAAGGCTTGGAAAAGAGGAGATTTTAGGAAGAAAAAGTAAAAAGTGAAAAGTAAAAATTTCGAACTTTAAACCTTTGAACCTTTGAACTATTGAACCTTTGAACTATTGAACCTTTGAACCTTTGAACCTTTGAACCTTGAACCATTGAACCTTGAACCATTAAACTTTGAACATAAAAAACTATCCATGCGTATATATTTAATTGGTTTCATGGGATGTGGAAAGACTCATTGGGGGAAAATTTGGGCAGAGGAAAAAAAATATTTTTTTTACGATGTAGATGATTCAATAGAAAAAGCGGAAGGAGAAACGATTGAAATGATTTTTGAAAAAAAAGGAGAGGCCTATTTTCGAAAAATTGAGTCCGCAATGTTAAGAACTACCATTGATTTTGAAAACTGTATCATTTCATGTGGCGGTGGAACTCCTTGTCATGATGACAATATCCAATGGATGAACAACAATGGTATAACTATTTATTTACAATCTAATCCAAGTCAATTGCTTGAAAATATTCTTTCTGAAACAAACAAGCGTCCATTAATTAAAAATATGGATCAAACGGAATTGTTGGAATTTATAGAGAATAAACTTAGCGAAAGAAATATTTTTTACAATCAGGCTTCACTAATTACAGATGTGAGTATGCTTGATAAAAATTCAATGGATAAATTTACGGGTGGTCATTAAACATTTTTTAAATGCACAAATCTATTTTAAAAACAGGCATATTATTGAGCGCATTAAGTGTTGTATTAGGAGCTTTTGCAGCACATGGGTTAAAAAAAATTGTATCTCAAAATGAACTCTTAATTTTTGAAACCGGGGTGAAATACCAGTTTTATCATTCTTTCGCATTGATAATCGCTGCAATGTTGTTTAAGGAATACAACTCGCAAAAAATCATTTTGGCAGCAAAAATATTTGTTATCGGTATTTTATTATTTTCAGGTTCTTTATATCTTCTAAGTATAATGCCCCAATATCCAATACTTGGTATGATCACTCCTTTTGGGGGAATCTCATTTATTACAGGCTGGCTTTTACTGTTTTCAGCAGTGAAAGCCAATCAATAAAAATCGAATTTATATCCAATGTTTTTATGATAACAAAAAGGGATTTTATATATTTGTAAGCAATGGCTAAAAAAATAAAATCAAAATCAATTGCACCTGCGGAAGAGCTTAAACAAGATTCTTTTGAGAAAATTAATTTTAAGCAATTTATAAGAGATGAGAGAACCCATAAAATATTGGGTAGCTTTTTTTTATTACTAACAGTATTTTTATTTGTCGCTTTCACTTCATACTTATTTACTTGGGACGAAGATCAAGACAAGGTCTTTCATGAAGGAAATAAATTATTGTGGATTACAGATGTTCAGGTATCAAATTTAATGGGCACTTTCGGTGCGTATATTTCCAATTTTTTTATTTACAAAGGGTTTGGCGTTGCTTCCTATTTATTGTGTTCATTTTTTTTTGTTTGTGGTATTAATTTATTTTTCAAAAAAGGCGTTTTTCGCATTTTTAGAAATATAAAATACATCACCATTGGACTGCCATTGTTGAGTTTAACAGCTTCCGTAATTTTTGAAGGCAATCCATTTCCTTGGGGTGGTGCAGTAGGGGATTTATGTAGAGAAAATTTATACACTTCTATTGGTTCATTTGGAACCATTGGTTTGGTTTTTGTTTCATTTTTAGGCTATGTAATATGGAGATTTAATCCTGCTTTTGGAAAGTTGTGGCCACAGTCAAGTTCTGAAAAACCAATCACAGCCAATAATAATCAGGAAGATTTGTTGATACCTGAAGAAAAAGAGGATGAAATGCCAGTTGGTAATTATTTGAAAAAAACTGAACCGATTGTTGAAATTGCAGAGGAAACTGAAAATGAAAATTCTATTGAAGATGAAGTGGAGAATGATGACAGTGAAGAGGATCTGCCTCCTATTGTCGTTGCCCCTAAAGAAAAAACAAATAAATCTTCAGATACTGGACTTGAACTTGAGATTAAAACCGTTCATCCTTCACAAGAGGTAGATAATACTTCTTTAGAAAAGTCGAAACAATCAAAGCCTTATGACCCTATTTTGGATTTGAGGGATTATAAATTTCCTACATTGGATCTGTTGGAAAATCACGGTAGTGAAAAAATTGTTCAGGATCCTGCCGAGTTGGAAAACAACAAAACGCAGATCATTAATACACTGAAGAATTATGATATCAGTATTCAAAAAATTTCTGCAACAGTAGGTCCTACTGTCACTTTATATGAAATCATTCCTGCTGCCGGTGTCAGAATTTCGAGGATTAAAAATTTGGAAGATGATATTGCATTGAGTTTGGCTGCTCTTGGTATTCGTATCATTGCGCCAATACCGGGTAAAGGAACAATTGGGATTGAAGTTCCCAATGCAAGAAAGACGATTGTCAGCATGAAGACATTGTTGTCTTCTGAAAAATTTACAAAAAATAATTACTCGCTTCCCATTGCTATCGGAAAGAAAATTGACAATGAGAATTTCATTGTGGATTTGGCTAGCATGCCGCATTTATTGATGGCAGGGGCAACTGGCCAGGGTAAATCTGTAGGTTTGAATGCCATATTGGTATCATTATTATACAGCAAACATCCGTCTCAAATGAAGTTTGTATTGGTGGATCCCAAAAAAGTGGAGCTTAGCATTTATAAAACGATAGAGAGACATTTTTTGGCAAAACTACCTGGCGAAGAAGATGCCATTATTACAGATACAAAAAAAGTAGTTCATACGTTGAATGCACTTTGTATTGAAATGGACAATCGCTATGACTTATTGAAGGAAGCAGGTTGCAGAAATATCAGGGAGTACAATGAGAAATTCGCATCCAGAAAATTAAATCCAGAAAAAGGTCACCAGTTTTTGCCATTTATAATATTGGTGGTGGATGAGTTTGCAGATTTGATTATGACTGCGGGTAAAGAAGTAGAAATGCCTATCGCTCGTCTCGCTCAATTGGCAAGAGCTGTTGGAATACATTTGATCATTGCAACCCAACGTCCCTCCGTTAATATCATTACCGGTACAATTAAAGCAAACTTCCCTGCGCGTATAGCCTTTAAGGTTAGTAGTAAAATAGATAGTCGTACTATTTTAGATGCCGGTGGCGCAGAGCAATTGATTGGACAAGGGGATATGTTAATCAGTTATAAAGGTGAAATCGTACGTTTGCAATGTGCTTTTGTTGATACGCCTGAAGTGGATAAAATTGTTGATTTTATTGGCGAACAGCGTGGTTATGCCCAAGCGTTTTTATTACCAGAATATATTGACGAAAAAGATGCTGATGGAAGAGATTTTGATGTGAATGACAAGGACTCTCTTTTTGAAGACGCAGCAAGATTAATAGTCAGCAGCCAAAGTGGTAGTACATCTTTGCTTCAAAGAAGAATGAAACTTGGTTACAACCGTGCAGGAAGATTAATGGATCAACTCGAAGCCGCTGGTATTGTAGGTGCAAGTCAGGGAAGTAAAGTAAGAGATGTATTGATTAAAACAGAAGCAGAATTAAAACAACTATTGGATAGTTTGGGTTAGATAATTATTACACAATTATTTTTATTAATTTTCAAAGAACTATTGTTTTCCAGTTACAAGACATGTCAAAATATCTCATTGTAGGATTGGGTAATATTGGTGATGAGTACTCCAATACAAGACACAACATCGGATTTGATGTGGTCTTTGCTTTCGCTGCAAAGCATGGTGGAAGTTTTAAAGTAGACAGACTGGCTTATGTTGCTGAAGTGAAATGGAAGGGTAAAATATTTGTTTGTATTTGCCCTACAACCTACATGAATCTAAGCGGCAGAGCATTCAAATATTGGCAGGAAAAAGAAAAAGTGCCACTGGAAAATACTTTAACTGTTGTAGACGATTTGTCTATTCAACTAAACAGAATCAGGGTAAGAAAATCTGGTACTCATGCAGGTCACAATGGATTGAAAGATATTCAGAATATTTTAGGAACAGATGAATATCCAAAACTCCGATTTGGAATAGGCAATAACTTTCCAAAGGGCATGCAGGCAGACTTTGTTTTGGGTAAATGGAAAAAAGAGGAAATTCCTTTGATTCAAAAAAAAATACAACAATCTATAGAAGTCATTGAAAGTTTTGCTTCGATAGGCATTGATAAAACAATGTCATTGTACAATAATACTCAATGTGATATTTAAATAATTTCTATTTAGTTGGATTATTGTTTATTAATTCTAATTCGTTATTTTTGATGTTGTAATCCACCACCCAATTTAAAAACTGATATGAAGATAATCTGCATTGGAAGAAATTATATTGATCATGCCAAAGAATTAGGCAATGAAGTTCCCACAGAGCCCGTTATATTCATGAAACCCAAAAGTGCTCTTTATCAGGCTCATATTCCTTTTTATTATCCCGAATTTACCAACGAGTTGCATTATGAATGCGAATTGGTTTTACGTATTTGTAAAAATGGAAAATACATTCAGGAAAGACACGCATCTTCTTATTACAATGGAATCACCGTTGGTATTGATTTTACCGCCAGAGATATACAGGATGAACTAAAAAAGAAAGGGCTTCCCTGGGAAAAGGCAAAAGCATTTGATAACTCTGCAGCATTTGGAAAATTTACAGACATGACCCCGGGCTTTAATAAGAAAAATGTGAATTTTCATTTCAACAAAAATGGCGAAACGTTGCAAAAGGGAAATTCCGGCGATATGATTTTTAGTTTTGATCGAATCGTATCCAACATTTCTCAATACTTTTCACTGAATATTGGTGATGTTGTTTTTACAGGAACCCCTGCGGGAGTGGGCGAATGTTTGGTAGGTGACGAATTGGAAGCATTTTTAGAAGGAAACAGTATGTTGAAAATTGAAGTGAAATAAATCCTATTCTGAATAAAAATCAATTAATGCGCCAAAATAGTTTTCATTCCAACCGCTAACTATATTTTCATAAACTTCATCCGGTATATTGGTGTGCCTGAGTTCAACGGAAGTTTTTTCTTTTTCTTCGTGAAGGATGATTGTGACGATAGAAGGTGTTTCGGTTTCTCCAAAATACCATTCCTGTACTATTTTTTTACCGGGTTCAAATGATAAATTCTTACCTGCAATACTGTCTTCCCAAAGAGAAAACTCTGTTCCTTCGATTGCTTCCATTATTGCTGATTCTCCTGTCCATAATTGTATAGTGGCTGCGTTAGTAAGTGCACTGTATAAAATATCAGCAGGGGTATTTATTTTATAGTATTTCTTAAAGTCTTTCATTAATTGAGTTTTTAACAAGCATTAAAAAGCAAATTCACTAAATTTGATTGCAAAGTAAGTGATAAAAATATTACTCGGCATTCTTTTATTCAAAATGATAAAATGATTTTATGACAATACATTCGTTTGTAAGAATTTATTTAAATAAGACTTGTTCTCGCTTCTTAGCCATAATTAATCAAAATATACATTCAGGAATTTCTCTGTTGAAATTCTCAAATATTCGATTCTTTTTTTTGATTGGTTTATTTTTTTTATTAACTCCTCAGATTTTCGCACAGCAAATTACGATTTCTGAAAATGGAGATACATTAAACAGGTTAAATTCAAAAGGAAAAAAAGTTGGTAAGTGGATTAATGATATGCCTGAATTGAGAGGCGAGCCCGGTTATGTGGAGGAAGGAGAGTATGTTAATGGAGAAAAAGATGGTGTTTGGCGTAAATACAGTAGTGTAGGGGATTTGATAGGGTTGGAATATTATATTCTTGGAGGTAAAGCAGGTGCTCAAAAATATTTTGATTTTCTAGGTCGTTTGGAAAGAATTGAAAATTGGAGAGCATACAATCCTGAAGCGCCCTATGATACCATACCTATTTATGGTTCGGGAAATGGTGAAATTGTAAGTTTTAAAATTGTAAAATCTCAGCCCTATAGTGTGAAAGACGGCAAGTGGAAATATTACAATCCTGAGACAGGCGTGTTGGTCAGAACAGAAAATTGGGACAGAAATGTATTGGTTGTACCCGATGAATCAAAAAAAGTCATGGCAAATGATAAGCCTAAAAAAATAGAAAAAACTCCCGAAATGCTGGAATGGGAAAAAAAGAACAAAGGCAAAAAGGGAGCCTTACGTGATGGTCAAACTTCTTATTAATTATAACATAAGTCGAATTACTGAATTTCTTTTTGCATTGGATTTCTACCTCCTGAGCTTCCTCTTGGTGAATTTGATTTTGCTTTAAATAGTTTGAACTTACTGGGCTCCTGCATGATTGGCCACTGGTTATTTTTTTCGTCAATATCGGCTGTTTCCCTGTATGGATCAAGTTTTACAGATACAACTTCTTTTTCTTTAAGGAATGTTTTGACAACTTTGTTTTCATTTTTTCTCCAAACATTCACACCTATTCTGCTTACTTCCTTACTACCATCCTTAAATGTCCATTCCAAAATAATGGGCATTACTAATCCACCCTTATTGCTGAACGACAATTCATATAATCTTTTCTCACCGGCTATTTTTATTTTGTCTTCGGTAGAGTATGAGTTCTCATTTGTTGATGCAGGAGTGGTAATTACAAATGCATTGGTGTCAATCTTTACCAGGCCTCTGTCATATCTCCAGTAAAAGTCTCTTAAACTAGTATCAGCATCTGTAGCAAATACGATATTTTTATCTTCTCTGTTTCTGATTTTTGAAATGTCATCATAACTGTTTTGAATGGGTTTGGCTACAGGAATAGTCGTGGTTTTTGCTTCTGTAGTTGAAGGTTCGGTAGCATCTTTGTTTACCACTGACCATTTTACACTATCCAATGAAATATCAACAGGATCGGTATTATAGAACCAGCCTCTCCAAAACCAATCGAGGTCTTCTGCACTGGCATCTTCCATGGTACGAAAAAAATCTGCCGGTGTCGGATGTTTGAAAGCCCATCTTTTGCAATATTCTTTAAAAGCGTAGTCAAAGTTCTCTCTTCCCATAATAGTTTCTCTCAAAATATTTAAACCTGTAGCAGGTTTAGCATAAGCATTTGGTCCAAATTGTAGGATATTTTCACTATTTGTCATGATAGGCTCCAACTGATCTTTGGGCAACTTCATGTAGTCAACAATTTTATAAGCTGGTCCTCTTCCAACAGGAAATTTGTTGTCCCATAATTCTTCAGTCAAATATTCTACATAAGTATTAAGTCCTTCATCCATCCATGTCCATTGCCTTTCATCACTGTTTATTATCATCGGAAAAAAATTATGACCCACTTCATGAATAACCACCCCAAGCATTCCATTTTTAGTTCCTTCACTGTAAGTTCCATCTTTTTCGCAACGTCCATAATTAAAACAAATCATCGGGTATTCCATACCGTTAGCTGCTTCAATGCTTTGCGCAACAGGATAGGGATAGGGAATAGTGAATTTAGAATATGATTTAATCGTATGTGCAATAACTTTGGTACTGTATTTACTATAAAGATTGTAGGCCTCTTTTCCATAGGCGCTCATACACATCACTTTCTTGCCTTCAATAAAAACGGGCATTGCATCCCAAACAAATTTCCTGCTGCTTCCCCATGCAAAATCGCGAACATTCTCAGCCTTGAAAATCCATGTTTTCTTTTCTTTGGATTTTTCTTTTTCGCGTGTAGTTGCTTCTGTTAGGGTTACAATTTGAGTGGGCTCTTTAGCTTTTTGTGCTACATTCCATCTTTTGAATTGTGCAGATGAAAGTACTTGTTGGTAATTTTCACACTGGCCTGTAGCCATTACAACATGATCAGCAGGAACTGTCATTGAAACACGGTAATTTCCAAAAATCAAAGCGAATTCACCTGATCCTGCAAACTGATGGTTTTGCCAGCCTTGAAAATCGCTGTAAACACACAATCTAGGAAACCACTGTGTCATTGTAAATATATCGTTGCCATCTTCTGAAAAATATTCGTAACCACCTCTTCCGCCAAATTTGGTTCTTTCAATGATATTGTAATTCCATTCAATGTTGAAAATAAATTTACTCCCTGATTGTAAAGTTGTTGGAAGTTCTACTCTCATCATCGTTTTAATGATGGTATATTTTAAGGGTGTACCCAAGGAAGTTGTCACTTTTACAATATTGTCGCCGTACTCTTTGTCCATTTCTCCTTTCATCCTGACGATATCCTGCTCAGTTAACTGCTGAGGCATTCCATTACTGCTTTCGTAACCCGAATTGTTTTTTGAGCTATGCTGATTTTCATCCAATTGCAGCCAAAGATAATTTAATGCATCAGGAGAATTGTTGAAATAGGTTAAGGTCTCTTTGCCTTTCAATACACGATTGGGTTCATCGAGCTCGCATACAATATTGTAATCGCATCTTTGTTGCCAATATTTTGATCCGGGAGCACCACTTGCGGTTCTGAATTCATTGGGCGTGGGCAAGATGGTTCCTAGTTGTTCAAAACGGTTACCATGATTGCTACCCGGATTGTTTTTTATATCCTGCGCATGAGTATTGATAAACATTACCCAGCTTACAAATGAAAATATTAATTTCCTCATATCAATTAAATAAGGGTGTAAATGTAATTAAAACTGTGCATTTTTCATTAAAAAGGCCATCTTTGAACACACATAAAAATCGCTAGAATTGCACTTGAAACCGATAATATTTTTGTCCACCATTTGTGCTTTATTCCAATAATATCAGAAATGACTATTTCTGTAAATAGCAAACATAATACAACAATTACTTGTCCTGCTTCAATTCCAATGTTGAAACTTAACAATGGAACGAAGATGGTTTGTTGGGAGGACAGCATAAATTGGATTGTGTTCGCAAAACCCAAGCCATGAATCAAACCAAATAAAAGAGCAAGCAGGTAGTTTAGTTTAATATTTCTTTTGTTATCGTCTTTTTGAACTAGATTAAATATTCCTGTGAAAAGAATGGTCAATGGAATAATGAATTCTATAAAATGACTGTTTATTCTTGTGATATTCATTGAACTTAAAACAAGGGTAAGTGTATGTCCAATGGTAAAAGCAGTTATGAGTATCAGCACTTGTTTCCACTGGCGTATCTGATACAAAGAGGTGAGTGCAGTAATAAACAATAAATGGTCCAATGCTTCTGTACTTATGATATGGTTCCAGCCAAATTGAAAATAAAAAGCGAAATCTTCCATTTATGAATATTGCTTGATTGTGATCCTGTAATTTTGTTTTATAAATTTCAGAATCTATTTGCTAATTAACAAATCAATTCTATGCCTTCTATATTTAAACATTATATTATTCCGATTTTAGTTTTCATTCTTTTTTTTAATGGTGGAAAACATCCTATATATGTGAGTGTAACAGAAATAGAACACAATTCAAAGGAGAATACACTTGAAATTAGTTGTCGGATTTTTACCAATGATTTTGAAACAATTTTAAGAAAGTCAAGTTCGATGAAGGTTGATTTGATAAAATCAACTGACAAAAAAAACATGAATCAACTCGTAGAAAAATATATTTCAAATCATCTAAACATCAATATTGATGGTGTTTTCAAACAATTGCATTTTGTCGGATATGAACAAGCAGATGAATCTATTGAAAGCTATTTTCAGGTTGATGATGTGAAAGCGTTCAAAAAAATAGTTGTACAAGATAACATACTATACGAGTACAAATCTGAACAAATCAGCATCATACATACTATAGTAAACAATAAAAGAAAAAGTTTGAAACTCAATAATCCAGAGGATAAGGCTGTTTTTGAATTTTAATTTTCAGAAAGTTCTTCTTTTAATTCGTTGGAAATTTTAACCAAAATCTTATCGATTCTTTGCCCATCCATATCGATAATTTCAAAATTAAAGTCTCTCCATTCGAATTTCTCTCCGGTAACAGGTATATGTTCCAATTGATGCAATACAAATCCAGCAAGTGTGTCAAACTCATGTTCAATTTCATTCATCCAATCCGCTTTTTCGAAGTAACTTAAAAAATCATAGAATTGTACGAATGCATCCACCAGGAAACTCCCATCTTCTCTTTTAACAATCTCGTATTCATCCTGACCGGCATGAGGTACATCTCCTACAATTGCTTCCATGATATCATTCAATGTAATCATTCCTTCTAAAGTGCCGTATTCATTGACGATAAAACATGTGTGTATTTTAGAGGATTTTATTTTTTCGAGCAACTGATAAGCTTTGTTGTTTTCTGGAACAAATAATGCAGGCTTAAAAATAGTTACCAACTTTGCATCATCTGGAGCTTTCAACAAATCTTTTACATATACCAAGCCTTTTATTTCATCAATGGTTTTGTCACAAACCGGATAAGTGCTAAATACAATTTCATGTAGTTTTGATTTGACATCTTTTACTGTATCATTGATATCTAACCAAATAATATCAGTTCTATGTGTCATCAAAGAAGTGATGTTGCGATCACCTAAATGAAAAACTCTTTCAATAATTTCTTTTTCATCTTCATCAATGGAACCATGTTCGCTTCCTTCTGAAATCATCGCTTTTATTTCTTCTTCCGTTACTGCATTGTCCGTAGGTTTTTGAATATTGAAAACTTTAAAAATAAGGTTTGTGATTCCGGAGAGCATCCAGACAAATGGGTACACGGCCGAAGAAAGCAGGTTCATGGGTCCTGCTACCAGTCGGGCAATTTTTTCAGCACGAACTAGTCCTAGTTTTTTAGGTATCAATTCGCCGAAAATAATGGAAAGGAATGTTACTATTATAACAACAACTGTGGTTGATATCGTTTCTGCATAAGGCTGTAAAAGAGAAATGTTTTCTACAAAAGGTTTTAATTCTTTTCCAAATTTTTCGCCGGAATAAACTCCTGTCAAAATTGCAATAAGGGTAATTCCTATTTGCGCGGTGCTTAAAAATTTCTCCGGATTATCAATGAGTATAAGAGCGGCTTTGGCTTTTTGATCTCCCTTATTGCCCAAACTTTCCATGCGAGTTCTTCGAGCACTAATCAGTGCAATTTCACTCATTACAAACAATGCATTGGTGAATATAAGTAACAGTAAAATAAATATTTCCATAAATCAGACCTGTTGAAATTTTAAATTAAAAAATCGGGCAAATCCATATCCGATTGAGAAACCGATGATGCCACCGCATATAACATCAAAAGGATAGTGAACGCCAACATATACCTGAGCATAACAAATCATAAATGCCCAGCAGAAAAATAGCAATCCCCATTTATTGAAATATTTTTTCAAAGTAAAATAGAAAAATGCTGCCAGTGCAAAATGATTGGTGGCATGTGAAGAAGTGAAACTTGAACTTTGAGGTTTGTAACTTAATAGAAATCTAACTGAATCATTCATATTTGGATCGTTGCATGGCCTTAATCTGTAAAAATGTTCTTTAATCAGATCGCTGCTTATAAAGTCAGTAAAAACAGGTAAGATCCCAAAAAATAAAATCCACCACCATTTATTTTCTTTCATATTTATACTGACGAAAATCAACAAAAATAAATAAAGAGGTATCCACAATTGCGGGCTTCTGACCAAAGGCAAACAATAGTCAAAAAAGTTATTGTGCCAATCGCCATTAATCAGTTCAAAAAGACTTTTATCTAGTTTTTCGCTTAAAACCATAAAATTATAACGTAAGATATGTTAAAATTGTTATTTTTTTTAGATAATAACACAAACGGTTTTCAAACAATATTAAATCTAATTCATTGTCAATAAGCAATTTAAAATAACCATTCAACTTATTCCAGTTGTTATGAATAAGGGAATCAATTTATTTTAATCTAATTTTGCAATCATAAAACAAATTAATGATAAACACGATTCCTAAAACAATTCGCTGGATCCTGAGTATTATAATACTGTTTCTGTTTTTCATGACTTTGTACAGATTTTTTTTCTTCTTTTATTACAAAGATATTAACCGACCTTTTAGTGGTTCTGCATTTTTACTTGGACTAAGATTTGATGCAAGATCTCTTTCTATTCTGGGTCTTTCAATGTTGTTAATTTGTTCCATTTCAACATTTAATCCATTTGAAAATAACAAAGCAATTAGATGGTGGACAAATATTCTTTCTTTGCTTTTTCTTATCACAATGATTGTTTATGCTACAGATTTTTATCACTATGATTATTTAAAGCAAAGATTGAATGCTTCTGTTTTGAATTTTCTTGCCGACGCAAATATTTCAGGAGCAATGGTGTGGCAAACTTACCCTGTGATAAAAATAGCTATTTTAATTTTTCTACTATTGTGGTTATTTAATGTAATCAATAAAAAATTGCTTCATTCAGTAAATCAAAAAGTCACGAATTCATTAAAAGGTACAAGAAGAACAGTTCAATATGTGACTTTCGTGCTATTATTATCGGGGTTTACTTTTGGAAAAATGGATCAGTATCCTTTAAGATGGAGCGATGCATTTTTATTTTCGGATAATTTCAAAGCGAATGCCGCATTGAATCCATTTCAGAGTTTTTTCAGCTCATTACAATTCAGGGCTGTACAATATAATATTAATAAAGTCAGAATGTCTTATCCCTTGATGGCTGATTATCTTGACGTTTCTGATGTTGATAGTAACCTGTTGAATTTCAGGCGAAATATATCTTTTAAAGATTCGGGTTCTTTAAAACCTAATATTGTAGTAGTGATATGTGAAAGCTTTAGCGCCTATAAAAGCTCCATGTTTGGTAATAAGTTAAATTCGACTCCTTTTTTTAACGAACTATGTAATAAGGGAGTATTTTTTGAAAGGTGCTTTACTCCTGCATTCGGAACGGCCAGAGGAGTATGGGCCACTATAACGGGTATACCCGATGTGCAGCAACCAACAACATCCAGCAGGAATCCTTCTGCAGTTGATCAGCATACAATTATGAATGATTTCAATGATTACGAAAAGTTTTATTTTTTAGGAGGAAGTACAACTTGGGCAAACATTAGAGGTTTGTTGAAAAATAATATTCAGGATTTGCACATTTACGAACAGGAGAATTTTTCTTCCGGTAGGGCAGATGTATGGGGTATCAGCGATAAAAATTTATTTCTGGAATCCAGTAAAATTTTAGCAAAACAAAAAAGTCCTTTTTTTGCAGTTATTCAAACTGCAGATAATCACAGGCCATATACAATTCCTGAGGAAGATTTAAACGAATTTTCTAAAATTACTTTACCTGAGGATACACTTAACAAATATGGATTTGATGATAATGGACAATTGAATGCATTCCGCTATGCCGATTTTAATTTTAAAAAATTTATCCAAGCCGCTGAAAAAGAACCTTATTTTAATAATACAATTTTTGTTTTTGTCGGTGATCATGGTTTAAGGGGAAACGCCGCAAATATGTTTCCGGAAAGTTTTACAAAACAGGGTATATTGGCCGAGCATGTGCCTTTGCTTTTTTACGCGCCTTCAATCTTAAAGCCTATCCGCATTAAAAATGTTTGTTCACAAGTTGATATAATGCCTTCTGTAGCTTCTTTGGCCAGACATTCATACAACAACAATGCATTTGGTCGAAATTTATTTGATACTACTTCTAAAAAAGAAAGATATGCTTTTATTGCAGATCCCGACTTGTTGACTATTGGATTAGTAAGCAATCAATATTATTATGTTCAGGGATTAAAAACTGGGAAAAAGCAATTTGTTTCAGTGGAGAACAATAACACGGTGCCGATTAATTCTGAAACAAAAAGCTTAAAAGAAAAAATGGCTATAATGACAGACGCTTGGTATGAAACAGCCAAATTTATGTTGTTGAACAATAAAAAGATTCAATAATACAGTAACATTGCATTGTTGATAATTTAAATTTTTACAGATGCTTATTAAATGGCGGGTATCTAAGACGATACAATGGATAGTGAGATTGTTTTTTATCTATCTGTTCATATTTACTGCTTTCAGGATAGCGACAGTTATTTGCTTCAAGCCTCTTAATATAAAAACTTTGGAGCTTCTTCCTTCTTTTTGGTTAGGTTTAAAGTATGATCTTCGCTGGATTTCCATAATTTTATTTCCTATTTTATTTCTTTCTTTTTTCAAAAGGTTATCTCCCTTTTATAACGACCGATTAAAAAAAATATGGACATCCTACCTTGGTGTCATTACTTTATTGGTTTTATTTTTCTACGGTGCCGATTTTGGACAGTTTGCCTATATCAATGCAAGATTGAATGCAGATGCTTTGATTTTTGCTGAGGATCCCAAGGAAAGCCTGCAAATGATATGGCAGAGTTATCCGATTGTTTGGATTTTACTTGCATTGACAGGTGGAGTAGTTTTAATTAACAGACTGTTTCAAAAATTGCATTTTGTTATTGAGGATAATAACAGCAATATTCACAAATTCACTTACAGAAAACGTTGGCATTTTTTGTGTTTGCTTTTTTTTGCATGGTTTATCTATGGTTTTCTGACAATTAAACCACTTGATTTTTTAAGGGCATTCAGGCTGAACGAAGAGTTTAAAAGTAATCTTGCTTTAAATCCTTTGCAGAACTTCTATACAACTTTAAGTTTCAGAGACCCAGACTTTAATAATAATGCAAAACAATATTATAAAACAATTGCTGATTTTTTGAACATTGATCAGTCTGATAGAAAATTATACAATTACCAAAGAATAATTCAACCTGGCAGTAGTGCATTAGAAAGTCAACCCAATATAGTTTTAGTTATCTGCGAAAGTTTCAGTATGTATAAAAGCACTATGAGTGGAAACCCTTTAAATAGTACTCCTTATTTCAATGAACTTTGCAAACAAGGAATTTTCTTTGATCATTGTTTTTCCCCAACATTCGGAACAGCAAGAGGTGTATTTGCTACCATTACTGGAATACCAGATGTTCAATTGAGTAAGTTTGCTACAAGAAACGAAGAGTCAGTCAATCAAAGAACAATCATCAATGATTTTGAAGGATACGAAAAATATTATTTTATAGGGGGAAGAAGTCAATTCAATAATTTCAGCGGACTAATTAAAAATATCAAAGACGTTAATATTTATGAAGAGGGAAGTTACCAATCTCCCGTGATGAACGTTTGGGGTATTAGTGATAAAAATTTGTTTCTTGAAGCCAATCAGGTTTTATCAAAGAGACAGAAGCCATTTTTTGCCATCATCCAAACAGCTGACAACCACAGACCTTACGATATTCCTGCCGAAGACAGTGATTTTGTAAGAAAAAGACTTAATGAGGAAGATCTAAAGAAATACGGATTTGAATCTGAGAAAGAATACACTGCTTTTGCATATATGGATTATTGTTATAAAAAATTTATAGAAACTGCGAAGAAAGAAAAATATTTCAACAACACTATTTTTGTTTTCGTTGGCGATCATGGTGTGGAAGGAAATGCTACTGCAATTTATCCTGATGCATGGACAGAGCAGCGTTTGAGCGATGAACATATTCCCTTGCTGTTTTATTCGCCTTCATTATTAACACCTCAGTTAAGGCAGGAACCTGTTTCTCAAATTGATGTTTTACCAACTATTGCTGGCATGATTCAACAACCCTATTTCAATACAACACTTGGCCGTGATTTGCTTGATAAGACAAAAAGCACCAACGCTGCATTTATCATATATCATGCACCCGGATGGATAGGCACAGTAGGGGATGATTATTTTTACAGAAAAAATATTCGAATCAACAAAGAAGAAATGGTGCCAATAAGAAAAAGTAATCCTGATTTTAATAAAAAGCAAACCGATTCTATAAAAAAACATCTTTCAAATCTTACTTCTGCCATGTATGAAACGGCCAGGTGGATGTTGTTAAACAACAAAAACAATTCCAACATCAATCATTGAAAAAAAATAAGTTGTTTAAATTTTTTCTGCAAACATAATTAGCCTGGGAGATTCTTTCTGGTCATATTTCCCAAATTGGTAATCCCCATAAAAATCAACTATTTTAAGATTATTTGTTTCAAACATGGAGGTGAAATCTTTCAGGGTATATTTTGCAACAGTTTCAGTGAATGAATAATTTTTTTGAAGTTTATTGTCTTCAATTTGGATTTTCTTGTAAAAAAAATGGTCGTCATACCATTTCGTAATAGTGAATTCTACCTGATCAACTTCTTTTTTGTCAAGATGAATCATATTGTTTTCAGTGTAAGATACATTCAGGAAATCTAATACAAGAATCCCTTTATTTTTAAGGGATTGAGCCATACTTCTAATTGCATTATTGTCTTCTCTCTTTGTTTTGAAGTATCCAAAACTGGTGAAGAAATTAAATGCATAGTCAAAGTAATTGATCCAAAAAGGAAGTCTCATGTCATGCTCAAAAAATTGAAGATTGGATTGTTTAAATTTAAGTGCTTCATGTATACTTGAGCTGCTTAAATCAATTCCCGTTACTTCAAATCCTTTATTGGCAAGTTCTAAAGCATGTCTTCCCTTCCCACAGGCTACATCCAGCATGCATGCATTAGGATTAGGTTGTAGCTTTTCAATCAGTTTATTTATGAATTTTGCGGCTTCAGCTTCATCTCTATCTTTATAAAGTTGATGATAATATTCTGTGTCAAACCAATTTTTAAACCAATTTTCTTCCATGCAGCGAAGATAACTTTTTCAAAGTAAAATATATTTAATTTATTAAGTCTTCTTCGGTAATTATTGACAATAAAATACTCAAAAGTCTTTGTTATCTTTGTTCATAAAATATGTGTAAATGGCATTGATAAAGAGTATTTCAGGTATTCGCGGAACCATTGGAGGTAGTACCGGTGATAATTTAACTCCCTTGGACGTGGTGAAATTTACTGCTGCCTATGGAACTTGGTTGTTATCCAATCACAATGATAATTTAAAAAAGAAAGTTGTTGTGGGCAGGGATGGAAGAATAAGCGGTAAAATGGTAAAAGATCTTGTAAGCGCTACATTGATTAGTCTTGGGATTGATGTGATTGATTTAGATTTAAGTACAACTCCAACCGTTGAAATGGGAGTTGTTTTCCTTCAGGCAAACGGAGGAGTTATTTTAACAGCAAGCCACAATCCAAAGGAATGGAATGCGCTAAAACTATTGAATAAAAAAGGTGAATTTATTAGTGCTGAGGAAGGTAAATTGATTTTGGAAATTGCGGAAAAAGAGTCTTTTATTTTCTGTGATGTGGACAAAATTGGAGTTATTTCCGAAAACGACACAGTATTGCTTCAACACATTGAAGCAGTTATCAACCATAGACTTGTTAATAGAAAATCCGTTGCAGAATCCGGATTCAAGATAGTAGTGGATGCAATTAATAGCTCCGGAGCAGTTGCTGTCCCAGCATTGTTGAAAGCTATGGGTGTTGAAGATATTACTATTATCAATAGTGAAATGAATGGCAAATTTGCCCACAATCCCGAGCCCCTTCCAGAACATTTAAAGGAACTTAGCAGAGAAGTAGTAGCCCAAAAAGCGCATTTGGGAATCGCTGTAGATCCTGATGTAGATAGGTTGTGTTTTGTTTGTGAAGATGGAACAATGTTTGGGGAAGAATATACTTTGGTGGCAGTTGCGGATTATGTGTTGAGTAAACAACCAGGTAATACTGTCAGTAATATGTCTTCTACAAAGGCATTGAAAGATATTACATTGAAGCATGGAGGTCAATATTTTTCCAGTGCTGTAGGTGAAGTGAATGTGGTGAATAAAATGAAAGAAGTGAATGCAGTAATTGGAGGAGAAGGAAATGGAGGAATTATTCTTCCTGAATTGCATTATGGAAGAGATGCACTCATTGGAATTTCTTTGTTTCTCTCTCATTTATCTGAAAGTAAAAAATCAGCCAAACAGTTGAGAAATACTTTCCCTGATTATTTTATCAGTAAAAACAAAGTTTCTATTGAGAAAGGAGTTGATATAACTTCCATATTTGAAAAAATAGAAGCAAAATATAAGTCTCATCCTATCAATACAGAAGACGGGCTTAAAATAGAATTTGATAACGATTGGGTTCATTTAAGAACAAGTAATACTGAACCAATCATACGAATTTATGCCGAAAGCAATTTTGAAACCACTGCTGATAATATTGCAATGCGACTTATCAGTGATATAAAGGAATCTATATAATAGCTGTATTAAATCTAGTTATATGAGCCGAATTTATTTTGACAATGCTGCCACAACTAGCCTCGATTCTGAGGTTTTAGAGACTATGATGCCTTTTTTCACGGAGCGTTTTGGCAATCCCTCTTCAATTTATTCTTATGGTAGAGAAACAAGAATGGCTATTGAATCTTCAAGAAAGAGTGTTGCAAAAATTCTGAATGCTCATCCTTCAGAAATTTTTTTCACCAGCGGAGGAACCGAAAGTAACAATACCGCCATTCAAGCATCAGTAAGAGATTTAGGATGTAAGCATATCATTACATCTGTTATTGAACATCATGCAGTAACTCATACTGTTGAACACCTTCATGAGTTGGAATCAGTAAAAGTGAGTTATGTTAAACTAACATCAAATGGTCATGTAGATTTAACTGATCTCGGGCAATTATTATCTTCTTCTAATGAAAAAACATTGGTTTCTTTAATGCATGCAAATAATGAAATCGGTAATATGCTGGATATTCATGCTGTAGGAAATCTATGTAAAAAATACCAGGCTTTGTTTCATTGTGATACAGTTCAAACTGTTGGCCATTTTCCAATTGATCTTAGAAATACTCCTGTAGATTTTATTACTGGGGCAGCTCATAAATTTCATGGGCCAAAAGGAATTGGCTTACTTTATATCAACCAAAACGTAAAAATAAAGCCATTTATTTTCGGGGGTGGGCAAGAAAGGAATATGCGAGCGGGGACGGAAAATCTTTACGGGGTTGTAGGCTTTGCAAAAGCTTTGGAAATATCAAATTCAAATTTTGAAAAAGATCATATCTATATTGAATCTTTGAAAAAATACATGCACGATTTACTGAAAAAAGAAATTGATGGGGTTGATTTTAACGGGGATGTTTTTGGAAATTGTTTATATACTGTTTTGAGTGTTAGCTTCCCTAAAAATGAAAAATCTGAAATGATTCTTTTTAATCTGGATATCAATAATATATGCGCAAGTGGTGGAAGTGCCTGTTCTTCTGGTGCTGATGCGGGTAGTCATGTAATTCGTGCAATCAATAATAACCCAAATCAAATTACTGTCAGATTCAGTTTTTGTAAAAAAAATACCAAAGAAGAAGTCGATATTGTTGTTGGAAAATTAAAAGAGTTATTGAATTAGAAATAATAACCAAGATAATCAGTTAATTCTTTTGGAAGTGAAGGGAGTTTTCTTCTGTCAATTAGAAAGCTGTTTAATTGAGAAATTTCCTTGAATATATAATGCTTTTCCATTGCGCCTTGTAAGTATCCTGCGCCCGTGCTTCCTCCAGTTCCCACTCTGCTGCCAATCATTCTTCTGACCATGTTTATATGTCTGTATCGCCAATTACCCATTTGGTTGTCTATTTCCAGCAAAGTATCCAATAATTGAAAAGGTAATTCCAATAATGGGTATCCTCTGTATAGCATAATAAAAAGTGCAGATCTGCAGGCCGCGGGACTTAATGATCTTTCTAATTCATTTTGATTTTTACCGAAATGTTGTTTAAATAAAATACTGTTTTGTTTTTCTGATTCATTTAAACTGTCAATATAAATTTTTTCGTAAGCAGACCAAAAAGGATGTAACGAAATATCATCTTTTGGCTCATTTTTATTTTTCCAAAATTTTTCATTTTCCAAAAAGGGCATTCGCTCCAACCATTGATTAACTAGTACAATAATAGAGGGCTCTTTTTCAGCAGCTTTTATTGTTTCAATGTCTTTGCTGTTCAGTTGCGAAGTATAATAATTTTGTCCATGCCTTTGATCAAACTTCAATCCCAGTTTGGCTTCTAGTATTTTAAATTGCCAGCTTTGAAACCCGGATGCTGGGCGAAGCATATCTCTGAAATCTAGAAAATCCATCGGGGTCATGGTTTCAAGTATATCAATCTGTTGAACCAGTACTTTTAAAATCGTGGTTGTTCTCTTTAAACGATGAACTATGGTTTGTAAATCCCCCGAGTTGTCATTGATTGTTGTTTTGTTCATAATGGAAGCAACAGAATCAACTTCAAACAATATCTGTTTGAACCATAATTCGTAAGCCTGATGAATGATAATAAAGAGCATTTCATCATGTGCAGGTTCTTTACCTTGTTGAAAACTTACTGGTTCTTGTGCGTGTATGATTTTTTCTAACTGTAGATATTCACCATAATATACAGGCTTATGTTCCATCTTTTTTTTGCAAACATAAGAATTTTGCTATTGGAACGTATTAATACAAGAGGGATTTTCAATTAAATTTAAACAAATTGATGTAAATAAAATCACCTGAACAGCACCACGCTTCCCTTTAATTCAATTTTTTTATTTTTATCGGAATCGAAATATTGAAGAACCCATACATAAGCACCTTGATCCGCTTCTCTGCCTTTTATTTTACCATCCCATTTTTTGGTCCAGTCTTCTGTATAAAAAACACGATTTCCGAATCTGCTGTATACACTGAATTTCAGATCTTTTGATTTATAGGCATTCAAGGGATATAAATAATCATTTAAGCCGTCACCATTTGGTGTGAATGCAGAGGGAACAGCAATATAGCAGTTTTTAACAATGGTAATGTATGAGGAAAAATGATCGGTGCAACCAAGATTGTTTTCAACTGAAAGACTTATTGGAACCTGATAATTATTGAAAGGATCATCTTCATAAAACTGTACGTGGGTTTGAGAATTGCTTTCCGAAATATTATTACCATTTCCAAAACTCCAATTCCATTTAATAATGCTGTCACCCAAACTTTTGTCTTTAAAAATTGCACTGTCATTTGGACAAACAAACATGGTAGCTTCAAAAACTGCTTTCAAAATATTATAGAGGTATACAGTATCTTTGAAAACAACTTTACAATTGTATTGATTTCTAACTTCAAGGGTGGTTATCTTGTTCCCAAATAAAGTATAATAAACTATCGGGTTGGCTAATGTTGAATTTTGAATAGTATTGTCATCAAACGTCCAAAAATATTGCTTGATTGCTGTAGTGTCATTTATAAAATAAGATACGGTATCTTGTTCGCAACCATACTTAATTGAGTAATTGAAAGCTGCACTCATTTTAGGAACTGAACTGAATGATATCGTTAAAGTGCCTGCTGTAATTGCATTTCCGCAATTATCTAATAGCGTATTTCCATCCTGTCCATTTTTTATTTTTAACCTGTAGATTCCAGGGGGTAAGTAATTGTCGAGAACAATTGTAATAGAGTCGGTATCAAATCCTGTATAGCAATTGCCACTCTCACAACCATTTCCATATACGCTGGTAATGACGGGACTATTAATAATAGTTCCTGTCAAGTCTGTGATATCAAATTCAAAAGTTCCGGTTTTGCTGATACTTTTGCACATGACATTTTTATTGAGTTTTATTCCAATAATTTTACCATTGCATTTGTCAGCAGTTACACTTATTATTTCAGGGATTGTATTGTCAGTAATATTTTCTTTTCCTGTTCCAAAAGTTAAGGAATATCCACTTTGTGAATCAGAAAAATGACTTACCAATAAAAGATAATTGTGTCCCTGAATCAGCATGGGCATTTGAGAAAAAGTGGGTGCATTATCGCTTGGAATGGAAGCGCATTGAATGTAATTTACTCCGGAAGCAGAAGCACCTGTAGGCCCCGAAGATCCCGACCAATTACCTGTAACCACTAAAGAAGGGTTTGTAAAAACATCTCGAATATTATGTCCTGTTACATCATACAATTGCCAGTCGTAATCGTCTGAGATATTATTAGGGGTTATGGTAAAGCTAAGAGGGCCGCTGGTATAACAAGTAAATTTATACCAAAATGGGTTTTTATCGGTGTAATCTTCAGTATTGCATCCCGGAACAACAAGATTGGCGGAAACAAATATTGGAACAGAAGACTGAATTAAACCTGTACTGCCACAAATAGGAAGAGCGGTTTCAGGAAGTTGCCCCAATGCAACACAATCAGTAACATTTTGAGCCGCAATTCGGGTACTTAAAAAAAACAGCAATATTAAATTGATAATATTCCGATGTGTCATTTGTGCAAGTTATCTACGGGAGCAAAGTAAGCAAATAATATCAACCATTTTTAAGTTGACAACTGTCATGGATATTATTTTAACTTATTTTTTATTTCCTGCAGTTTTATTAAAGCTTCTACCGGTGTCAGTCTGTTGATATCTACATCATCCAAAAGACTTCTAATTTCATCAAATGTAATGGAGTGAGCATCAAAGATATTTAATTGCATTTTAGGTTGGTTAATACCTTTGATTTCTTTTTCCAAAGAATGACTGTTTTCATTGTCTCTGCTTTTTTCCAGTTGTTGAAGAATCTCATTGGCACGATCAATCAATTCTTTGGGCATTCCTGCCATCCGTGCAACATGAATACCAAAGCTATGTGTACTTCCACCTCTGGCAAGTTTTCTAAGGAAAATCACTTTATTTCCTACTTCTTTGTTTGTGATGTGAAAATTTTTAATTCTGTCGAACTTGTTTTCCAGTTCATTTAGTTCATGGTAGTGAGTTGCAAATAGTGTTTTGGGTACATGTATTGATTGATGAAGGTATTCTGCAATGCTCCATGCTATTGATATACCATCGTAAGTAGAAGTACCTCTTCCGATTTCATCCAGGATAATCAGACTTTTATTTGTTAGATTATTGATGATACTGGCTGTTTCATTCATTTCTACCATGAAGGTACTTTCACCACCGCTTAAATTATCTGAAGCTCCAACCCTAGTAAAAATTTTATCAGTCAGTGGGATAGTTGCAGAGGAAGCAGGCACATAACTCCCCATGTGAGCCAATAATGTAATGAGAGCGGTTTGACGAAGAATCGCACTTTTACCGCTCATATTAGGTCCGGTTAGAATGATGATTTGTTGTTCTTCGGTATCAAGTTTTATATCGTTTGTAATATACGATTCTCCCACTGGTAAATTTCTTTCTATCACTGGGTGTCTGCTGTCTTTCAAAGAAAGTTCTCTGCCTTCATGAACTACAGGTTTTTTATAGTTGAAATGAATGGCATTATTTGAAAAGCAGCACAAACAATCCAAAATAGCCATAACATGTCCATTCACTTGCATTGGGGCGATATAGTCTTGCAGCTCATTGAGTAATTCCTGGAAAATCTGTAATTCAATTTGAACTATTTTTTCTTCCGCACCCATTATTTTTTCTTCGTACACTTTCAGTTCAGGTGTAATGTATCTTTCTGCATTGGCAAGTGTTTGTTTTCTAATCCATGTGTCTGGAACTTTATTTTTATGGATATTAGTGACTTCCAGATAATAGCCGAAAACATTATTGAAACTGATTTTAAGCGATGAAATACCAGTGTTGACAGACTCCTTTTGTTGAAGTTCAATTAGATAATTTTTTCCTCCACTTGAAATTGCCCTTAATTCATCGAGCTCGGCATGAACACCTGAAGCAATCATTCCGCCTTTGTTTGCAAGAGCAGGAGGGTTGTCGTTTATTTCACGAATGATCTTATCAAGTATAAATTGGCAGGGATTTAAAGAATCACCCAGTCTTTTCAAATATTCATTTTCCGATTGAACACAAATATCTTTTATCGCTGCGGATTGTTGCAATGCTTTTGCAGTCTGAAGTACTTCCCTTGGATTTATTTTCTTTAAGGGGACTTTGGCAGCAAGTCTTTCAATATCTCCTGCTTGCTTTATTAACTGGGAAATATTGTTTCTGGTTTCCGATTCCTTGATAAAATAATCAACAGCATTCAATCTTTCATTGATTCGGTGAATATCATTCAATGGCATCAGCATCCATCTTTTCAAAAGACGTGCACCCATCGGAGATATCGTGTTGTTGATGGTTTTAAAAAGCGTTTGTGCTTGATCGTTATGATTAATCAGTTCAAGGTTTCGGATCGTAAATCTGTCCATCCACAAGTGTTCGTCTCTGTTAATTCTTTGAAGTGATGTGATGTGTTGTAAATTGGGATGTTCGGTGTCTTTCAGGTAGTGCAGTATAGCTCCCGAGGCAATGATTCCTGCTGTTAAATCTTCTACACCAAAACCTTTTAGACTATGAGTTCCAAAATGTTTCAGCAGGTTTTCTGTTGCATAAGATTCAGTGAAAATCCATTCATCCAGCAAATAAGTAAAAAAGGATTTTCCAAAATTATCTTTAAAGAAAGTCTGTTTATTTCTTTGATAAATTACTTCTGCGGGCTGAAGTCCCTGTAAAAGCTTATCTGCATAATCTTTGTCTCCTTCAGCAATAAAAAATTCACCGGTTGAAATATCCAAAAAAGCAATACCTATTTTATTTTCTTCTATGTTCAAAGCGGCCAGGAAATTATTGCTTCCATGCTCCAACAATTTATCATTGACTGCAACGCCGGGTGTTACCAATTCTGTGACACCCCTTTTAACAATTCCCTTGACAGTTTTTGGGTCTTCCAGTTGATCGCAAATAGCAACTCTATAGCCGGCTTTAACAAGTTTATGAAGATATGTATCCAGCGCGTGATGGGGGAATCCTGCTAATTCCAGAGAAGATGCATTTCCATTGTTTCTTTTGGTAAGAGTAATTCCTAAAACAGAAGATGCATTGATAGCATCTTGTCCGAATGTTTCGTAAAAATCACCCACTCTGAACAGCAAAATAGCATCGGGATATTTTGCCTTGATTGCATTATGTTGTTGCATTAAAGGAGTTTCACCTGTCGCCTTTGCCATAGCTAACAAAATTACTATTTATGATCCAAATTCATCTAAACAAATTAGCTTTAGCATCCACATCATTTCCCCATTTTTCAATCAAAATGAAGTCCCAATACCTTGATGCTTCACTAGATTTTACAATTTCCATCCTTCTAAATTTGCTCAGTTTATATTAACGAAATTGATGTATTCTTTATCCAATTTGAAATTCAGCTTAGCGTTCGAATGCTTATATTTGCAAATAAAATTTATTGATTTATCTTAAAAAAATTAAATGAAGAAGTCATCTCTATTGTTATTCGGGCTTTTTTTGACTATTAATTTACTTCATGCGCAGGCTCCCAAGGGTATGGGTAAAAGTGATACAGAAGCAAAAAAAATTCTGGATGCAGTCAGTACGAAGTTTAAAAGCTACAAAACAGTACAAGCAAATTTTTTACTTAAAATAGACAACGCTTCCGGTAAAAATATTGGTTCGAAGAAAGGAAGTGTTACTATGAAAGGCCTTAAATACAGAATTTCAGTTCCCGGACAAGATATTTTTTCAGATGGATCAACCACCTGGACGTACGAAAAAAGTTCAAATGAAGTAACGATAAATAAAATTGATCCAAGTGCAAATTCAATCACTCCACAAAAATTATTTACAAATTTTTACGATAAAGATTTTTTGTATAAGTTTAATGGTTTAGTAAAAGTTGCTGGGAAGAATATGCAAGAGCTTGAACTCACTCCAATAGATAAGACCAAACCCTTTTTTAAAGTTCTTCTGTATATTGATCAATCTACAATATACACTACCAAAGTATTTGAAAAGTCCGGAAGCAGGTATACCTATAGCATCAGTAATATGAAAACCGGCAATAACATTGCTGATAATACGTTTTCATTTGATTCAAAAAAATATCCAGGTGTAGAAATTGTTGATTTGAGATAACAATTATTTTCCCCAACGAAAAGTTTCATTTGAAAGACCAGCAAGATCAATAACACGATCCACCACTGTTGCGGCCACATCTTCAATAGTAGAAGGTTTGCTATAAAATGAAGGAGTTGCCGGGCAAATGATTCCTCCAGCTAAAGTAACTGTCTCCATATTTTTAATGTGTATTAAATTATAAGGAGTGTCCCTTACCACACAAATTAATTTTCTTCTTTCCTTCAACACTACATCAGCAGCTCTGGTAATCAGGTCATTTGATATACCACCCGCAATTCTACCCAATGTTCCCATACTGCATGGAATAATAATCATGGTATTGTATTGGCCCGAGCCTGATGCAAAGGGTGCATGAAAATCATTTTGATTAAAGTATCTTACTTCCAAGTTTTCATAACTTTTATCATCTAATTCTGTATGCCATACTTCTTTTGCATTTTCTGTCATCAGAAGTGATAATTCATCTATTGATTCTTTCATCTTTATCAATTTGGACAAAAGTACTTTAGCGTAAATCGAACCACTTGCTCCTGTTACAGCTATTACTATTTTTTGCATACTGATTATTTATTTATTCTAACAAAAATAAATACTAAAAGTTGAAGTGATTTGAATAATAATTTTAAGCATTCTAGTAATTTGGTCAACTATCAATTTTTCATTCGTAAATATGATATCTGCTTATATTTACATGACCAACCAAAACTAACCAACTAATGCTGCAAAGAAAATTGGGTCTTTTTCAATCTACAGTTTTGAATATGATTGATATGGTGGGAATTGGTCCTTTCATCACATTGCCCATCATAATTGGATATATTGGTGGAATGTATATTTATGCCTGGATTGCAGGGGCATTTCTATCTTTTGTAGATGCAATGATCTGGAGTGAATTGGGAGCGGCTTATCCCTTAGCCGGAGGAAGTTTTAATTTTTTAAGTGAGGCTTATGGTAAATTGAAAGCAGGGAAATTAATGAGTTTTTTATACGTATGGCAAACAATTATCCAGGCTCCTTTGGTAGCAGCTTCTGCTGCGATTGGGTTTGCAACTTATTTCCTTTATCTGGTTCCTGAAATGAGTATCTGGCAACAAAAATGCATTTCCGGGACTGTGATAATTATTGTAACTTTTTTATTGTACAGAAAAATTGAGAACATAGGAAAAATAGGCGTATTGCTTTGGATAGGTGTACTGGCAACATTGATTTGGATAATTACGGGCGGTATAACTCATGGAAATATATTTTTGTCTGTTAAGGAAATGCCTCATTATTTCAGTATTAATCTATTGTTGTCTTATTCTTTTGGTCAGGCATGTGTTAAAAGTATATACAGTTACTTGGGATATTACAATGTTTGTCATCTTGGTGCCGAAATTAGAAATCCTAAGAAGAATATTCCACGTAGTATGTTTATTTCAATTGCAGGAATCATGTTGCTTTATTTATTGATGAATCTAAGTGTTACAAGTGTTATTCCCTGGGAAGAAATAAAGTCATGGCAGGATGGAGGTATTAATAACTTCGTAGTAAGCATTTTTATAGAAAGATTGTATGGAAAAACGGCTGCTGCTGTTGCTACGATTATGATATTGTGGGTTGCAATTGCTTCTTTGTTCGCTGTTTTATTGGGCTATTCAAGGGTTCCTTATGCAGCTGCTGTGAATGGATCTTTTTTTAAATTTTTTGCAAAACTACATCCAACTAAAAATTTTCCGTACATATCATTGCTCGTATTATCCTTGCTTGCCTTTGTTTTCAGTCTTTTATTCAGGATGGGAGAAGTCATCAGCGCAATTCTGGCCATGAGAATTATTGTTCAATTTATTGGTCAGGCAGTTGGTGTTGTTTTATTGAGAAATCGAAATGGCAAAGAAAAACTGTCTTACAAAATGCCTTTATATCCATTGCCTGTGATATTAGTTATTATCATGTGGTTGTTTATTTTTTATGCAACCGGTATGGCAATCATAAAAACATTTCTTGTAGTAGTAGGAAGTGGTTTAATTGTATATTTTACAAAAGCCCAGTTTAATAAAGAGTGGCCTTTCAAAAAAAACGTGAATTTAAACCAATTGTAAGGGTTCAAATTCACGCTAGAATTATCTATTATCCAATCTGTTTTTTATAAAACGTCAGCCATATTAGGAATGTCCGCTGCTTTATACAAGCCTGCGTCCAATTTCTTTTTAGTTTCTTCAAATGCTTTCAAAGTACGGTCAACATCATCAAAACTATGCGCAGCAGTAGGAATCAATCTGTATATGATCTCACCTTTTGGAATAACAGGATATACAACGATACTGCAAAAAATATGATAGTTTTCTCTCAAGTCCATCACCATTTGAGTTGCTTCGGGTACATCTCCCTTCATATAAATGGGTGTTACAGGCGAATTGGTATTTCCAATATCAAAACCTCTGTCTTTTAAACCAGTTTGAAGTCTTTCAACGTTATCCCACAATTTTTTTCTCAATTCGGGCATGGTAATTGTCATCTCCATTCTCTTCAGCATTCCTTCAACGATAATCAAGGGCAAGCTTTTTGCAAAAATTTGAGAACGGGTATTGTAACGCAAATATTTAATAACAGCTTTTGGTCCGCTGATAAATGCTCCTATGCTACCCATACTTTTTACGAATGTGCTGAAGTAAAGATCAATACCATGCTGACAACCTTGTGCTTCATCGGCACCTGCACCTGTTGGTCCCATATATCCAAATCCATGCGCATCATCAATCAAAATTCTGAATTCATATTTTTTCTTCAAGGCAACGATTTCTTTCAAGATGCCCTGTTCGCCATCCATACCAAACACTCCTTCAGTAATCAATAAAATTCCACCGCCATTTTTATTGGCCAATTCGGTTGCTCTTTGCAATTGTTTTTCACAATCTGCAATATCATTGTGTTTAAATGCGTATCGATGTCCCATGTGAAGTCTTACTCCATCAACAATACATGCATGAGCTTCCGCATCATATACAATCACATCTCTTCGGTTAACCAATGCATCAATAGAACTCATGATCCCTTGATAACCGAAATTTAACAACATGGTATCTTCCCTGTTGACAAAATTGCTGATTACTTTTTCAAGTTCTTCATGTTTGGTGCTATTGCCACTCATCATTCTTGCTCCCATTGGGTTACCCATTCCATATTTTGCAGCGGCGTCCAAATCAGCTTTTCTAACTTCAGGGTGGTTTACTAAACCAAGATAATTATTCAAACTCCATACAATCATATCTTTACCTCTGAATTGCATGTGAGGGCCTAGTTCCCCATCTAATTTTGGAAAAGCGAAATATCCATGAGCCCTGTCCATGTGCTGTCCGATTGGACCACCGTCTTTAACCAGTTTTTCAAATACATCCATTTGGATAAAAGTTTATTTGTTATTCAATTTACTGCAAAAATAAGGCATTGCGCTTAAAATGGAAAATACCATCATGCTACTTAATTGAAAAATAATTGCAATACAAAAGTATAAATCAGTTTGTATAAAAAACCGTCTCAGAATTTTATATCTGAGACGGTCTCTTTTTAATAATGATAATCAATTATACTATTGGTTTTTGATCACCTTTCTGACAACTCTATTTGAGTTTGTTTTAATCTCAATTAAATAAGTAGATTTTGAATACTTTTCTAGATTTGGTATAGTGATCAAGTTTCCTCCTGTCTTCAATTGAGTTTGTTCTTTGTAAACAGTTTTTCCATTTGCATTTAAAATCCTGATTGCAGCAGTTTCGTCATGCAAGCTGATTAATTCAATATTGATATTGGATACAAAAGGATTTGGATAAACTTTTATCTGATCCACAGTACTTGAATTATTTAACTTTAATGATACAACATTTGAATATTTAAATTTGCCATCGTTATCTACAATTTTTAATCTGTAAAACACGATAGCTGCATTCGTATTCAATTCGTCAATAAAACTGTAATTCTGCGAGGATGTCAATGATCCTTTAGCATTAATAAACCCTCTGCTGATAAATTTTAAGCCATCTGTACTTCTTTCAATTTCATAATGATGAAGATTTATTTCAGATTGAGAAATCCAGAATAGTTTAGATTGTTTTTTACTTATTAAAACAGCATTGAATGTTGTTAATGTAACTGGTACAGGAGGAACGGGTGCAACCAAGAAGTGAATCATGGCCTGATTACACAAAGGATTAGGATTTACGACTGTTACATCGCAAATGGTGTAATTGCAGAAATCAGGACCTGTATATCCGCTCGGTGGAGTATAAGTATAAGTTCCATCAGAATAGAACTGAATTGTTCCGCCTTGTTGTGTAGTTACCGGTGTTCCAATTGGTGTTTGCGGTCCACTGGGAACAATTGTTGTACCGTTAAGCGAAATAGAGTTTCCATTAGGATCGCTGTCATTGCCAATGAAATTACCATTTACCGGAGTATTTATTGGTGTGTTAATAAAATCATCTCCGGCAAAAGGAGGATCATTTAACGGTCCATTTTGATCGGCCAATACATCAATATGAAGAATGGCAGTTGAAGTTGAAGGAGAAGCATTGTTATCGGTAATCGTATAAGGAACGTTAATGCTGCCCACGAAGCCCGAAGCAGGAGTGAAGGTGTAACTACCATTTGCATTAACAATCAATGTACCTGCATTTACAACCGGAATTCCATTTTGATCAACACCTGCTACTGGGAAGCCGGTTCCAACTGTTCCACCTGTTACAGCAGTAATGGTAATATTATTTCCTTGAGGATCTGCATCATTTAACAAAAGGTTGTTGCTAACTGGATTTCCGTAACTAATGTTCTCATCATTGTTAGCAATTACTGAGTTTTCAATATATGGCAAAGGACTAACGGTGATGGTTAAATATGCAGTATCACATTTAGGCGTAACCCCATTGTCACAAACAGTGTAAGGAATTGAAACAGTTCCAGTAAATGCAGGATCGGGGTCAAAAGTATAATTACCACTTGCATCAAAAGTTAAGGTGCCTGCATTTGCAAACGGAGATCCAGTGGCACTCAAACCACTTACAATGGCTCCGGAAGTGATGGAAGCATTGTTGGCTTGATTCAAAAAGCTGCCGAAAGTTTGAGTGTTTACTTCTGCATCGTAATCATTTGTAAGGACATTGCCACTTACATTCACATCTTGCCATGTACTGTTTTCATCATTGATGGCATTGGTAGTATTTGCAGGTCCTACCAACAAGTGAATGATAGCATTTCCACATTGAGGTTGTGGTGATACTAAAGTAACATCACAAATCTGATAATTTACTTTATCTGGACCTGAATAATTTGCAGGTGGTGTATATAAGTAAGTTCCATTGGAGAAAAATTGAATAGTACCGCCTTGCTCAGTTGTTACAGCAGTACCAATAGGTAATGCGGGTCCAGCAGGATTAATGGTTGTTCCTCCGTAAGAAATCGGATTGCCATTCGGGTCTGAATCATTGGATGCAAAACTTCCGCGAACTGGGGTATTGATATTCGTATAAGTGAAATCATCGCCTGCAACCGGAGGATCATTCAAAGGGCCATTAGCATCGGGTACGATATCGATTTGCAAAATTGCCCTAGATATAGCACTATTTGCATCTGTAATGGTATATACTACATTCACACTTCCGGTAAAATCGTCCTGAGGATTAAAAGTAAAACTTCCATTAGAGTTCAATATCAGTGTACCTGCATTCGAAACAGGCAACCCAGTTGATGTAATCCCTCCGATGGTTATGACTGACCCAATTGATCCTGTACCATCTTGCGTACCATTGCCGTCAGAGTCAATGGTAAAAGAGGTTAAATTAAATACATCTCTTTGTGGATCAAAATCGTTTGAGGTAAGGATATTACCATTAACATTTACATTGATAGGAGTATTGTATTCATCATTGTTGGCAATAACACTATTGCTAACATTAGGAAGAGGGTTAACAGTAATATGTAAAAAGGCCGTGTCATAAGCAGCATTTGAATTGTTATCTCTGATACTGTAAGGAATATCAATGTATCCAATAAAATTGTTTGCAGGAGTATAGGTATAAGTGCCATTTGCATTAATTATTATTGTCCCTGCGTTTAGAACAGCATTTCCGGAGGCATTCACTCCACTGACAGTAATTGTTCCTGAGGTGTAACTTATTCCTCCAATTATAAAACCATTGAACTGAATTGGACTATCCCCTTCAGAATCAAAATCATTGTTTAAAATTGAACCGCCCACAGGAGTGTTTACCCAAGTGCTGTTCTCATCGTTTATGGCAGTCACTGTATTTAAAGGAAGAATGTTGTAAGACAATTTTGCAGTATCACATTTTTCCTGTGATGCAGAACAGTTTAATGCATTATTGACTAAATCACAAATCTGGTAAGAAAGGGTATCCTTTCCATAATAACCTCTGTTGGGAATATATTTAATCAATCCATTTGCTAATACTGTTGCAGTTCCATGTAAAGGTTGAACAGTGATAATCGGATTGGTTAAGGTATTATTATCTGGATCTGTATCATTATCTACTACAGCAAAATAGTCAGTTTGATCCATGTAGAAAGTTTCCTGATCATCGTTAGCAATTGGAGCTGAGTTTACAGGAGAACTAACCGTTATACTAACAGTAGCGGGTGATGAAGTAAGGGATGTTACACCATTATCTGTCACAGTATAGGTAAAGGTAACTGTTCCGCTATATCCGGCAACTGGTGTAAAAGTTACCGTTCCGTCCTGATTATTCACCAAGGATCCGGCAGCAGGGTTACTTAATGCACTAATATTGCTAACAGTTAAAGTGCCATTTTCAGGATCTGTGTCATTGCTAATCAAATCAATTGTATTGGATAAGCAAGGTAACACCGTTCTGATATTATTATTAGCAACGGGTGTCTGATTGCTTACAGTAATTACCACCAATGCAGTATCACATAAAGGGTCAGGTGAACATGAACCTGATACAGTTTCACAAATACTATAAATCAAAGTATCTTTTCCTGTAAATCCAACGGCAGGTGTATAGTTGATGTTATTTCCACTTACAACAGCAGATCCATTCCTTGGTCGCATTGGAATGAGGTGTTTCTCTCAATTCAACAATTACTTCCCAATATTATAATTGTTTCGTACAAACTGGGGTTACTTTTTTTAGTAAAGGAATAAAGACTGGAATAGATTTAAAAGCCAATTATGTAAGATTAAAATATTTCAATTCCAATATTTTTGATCAATATAAATGGTGGCCAAATGAGTTGATGGGTAAAGATACTTCTTTGTCCTTTCTAAATCTTGAACCAGCTGTTACTTTCAGGTTTGGGAAAAAAAGAGTGAAGGGGATAACACAATTGGGGTTAACCATACCTACACTAAACAGCGGCAATTATTTCAGTGTAAATACACAGTCTTTGTTTTTTATTACGCTGGTTAAATTTTCTGCTGGAATAGGATATTCGATTAATGTAGAGTCAAATAAACGAAATGTCCAAAGTAGTAAAAACCCATTATTGTATTAAATAGAAAACAAGATTCTCAATCTTCATTCTCTAAAGTGAAAATCTCATTTACAGACGTTTTAAATACATCAGATATTTTTAAGGATAAAGTGGTAGATGGAACATATCTACCACTTTCAATAGAATTGATAGTTTGACGTGAAACCCCTACCAAATCAGCTAATTCCTGTTGCGTAATATTTTGCTTGGCACGTTCTACTTTTATAGTGTTTTTCATTATCTGTTTCTTTTAAGTGAATAATAATTAATCAAATAATTAAACAGCATGATGATGATGAGTTTATTTCCTTCTATATACTCTATTGGATCTCCAAAAACCAAGTATATAAGTGGATAAATAATTGCAAATACAATCCCAAAACAAAAAGTCGCACTCATCGCTCTTAATCTGATAATAATGGTTAATTCATCTTCTACCTTATCCCTTGAAAAGGCCACAAAAAATAATCCCAGCATAAATAAATCCATAGAGATTAATTTCAGTATTTCTTTCTTTGAATGAATAATATTAATGCCCATTAATTTTACAATCACAGGTATAATTATTGCTGCAATTGTAATTATCAAACCTATTTTTCTGAAATAATGAGGTATTAAATAACGTTGTTTTTTGATTATTTTGTTTTCCATTTTGTAAAGTATTGTTTTCTTAAAGACAAATATACTTTACTTTATTGATTTTTCACAAAACATAAGTTAAGCATTGAAGAATTGGAACCCTTAAACGCAAAAAATCCGCTACTGCGGATTTTTTTGTAGTTGTGTTACCAGAATTACTTTAGGTGATTCCATTTTTAGCGCTTAAAATAATTCTTTTTGTATTCAATTGGAGAACACTTTCCAACCTTGAACATTAAACCTTAAACGCAAAAAATCCGCTACTGCGGATTTTTTGTTGTTGGGTTACCTGGATTCGAACCAAGACAGACAGAATCAAAATCTGTAGTGCTACCGTTACACCATAACCCAATCATTTTTCCAAAAAATGAATTTTGGAGTGCAAAAATAAGGTTTTACATAGATGTTCCAAAAGTTTTTGAAATTAAATTCTCAATATAGGAGAGATTAACTTTAAAAAGACTTTATTCTATGACAAGCTATCATCATTGGCGTCCTCCTGCTCCTTCATTTTTTTAATTAAATCCAAAGCCTCCGAAACAACATCACACATGATGGTTACTAAAGATCCGGGTTTTGCAGTATTATAAGCATAACTGATGGCTTCTTTTTCATTATAAATAATTTCAATCGGAATGTCCTTCTTTTTGGTTTCATTGATGCCTTCTACCAGCAGTGCCACAATTTCCTCTGCTTTTCTTCCTCTTAAGTGTTTGTCTTGTCTTATAATGATTTCATCAAAATGCCTCCCGGATATTTTACCCAATTCACGAATGTCATCATCCCTGCGATCCCCTGTACCACTGATGATACCTACTTTTGGGCTGCCTTCCATTTTGCTCACGAAGTCACAAAGCAATTCCAATCCTGCAGGGTTATGAGCAAAGTCCACTAAAAAATTAAAATGTTTAAACTGAAACATGTTTAATCTTCCGGGAGTTTGTGTGACTGACGGTAAAAATGTTTGTAATGCAAGTTTAATATCTTCTATGCCTATTTTTCTCCATAAATAAGCACTTAATACCGCCGGCAAGCAATTCATTACATTGTGTAATGCTCTGCCTCCATAAGTGATGGGAACGTCTGCCACTTTTATAACCCGCAATTTCCAGGTGCCTTTCATGATGCTGATATATCCATTTTCAAAAATGGCTGCGTATCCTCCTTTTTTACAATGTTGCACAATCCTGGGATTATTTTCATCCATGCTGAAAAATGCCACATTACAATTCAATCCTTTTTGCATATTATACACCAAATCATCGTCAGCATTTAAAATCGCATATCCATGTGGAAAAACGGTTTCAGGAACTACTGATTTTACCTTTGCCATTTGTTCCATAGTTTCTATACCTCCGAGTCCAATATGATCTGCACTTATATTGGTAACAATGGCTACTTCGCAATGCTGGAAAGCTAATCCACTTTTCAAAATTCCACCTCTTGCACATTCTAACACTGCAAAATCAACAGTGGGATCTTTCAGCACAAACTGAGAAGAAACCGGTCCCGTGCAATCACCCTTCATCATCAGTTGATTTTGAATATACACTCCGTCACTTGTAGTATATCCAACTTTGTATCCTGCCGATTTCACAATATGAGCTGTCAGTCTGGTGGTAGTGGTTTTACCATTTGTACCGGTAACAGCAATAATCGGAATATTTCCTGTGCTTCCTTTTGGGAATAACATATCTACAACGGGTTCAGCAACATTGCGGGGAAGTCCTTCGGAAGGATCGATGTGCATCCTGAAACCCGGTGCAGCGTTGACTTCCAAAATACAACCTCCATTTTCTGTAACAGGCGTCCGCAGATCCGATGCCATGATATCTATACCACAAATATCTAACCCAATAATTTTTGCTATGCGTTCACACATGACGATGTTGGCAGGATGAACCTCATCCGTAACATCCGTGCTGGTTCCACCAGTAGAAAGATTGGCTGTTGGTTTGAGTAATACCATTTCATTTTTTGCAGGAATAGTATCAAGGGTGTATCCTTTTTCATCCAGCATTTTTTGTGTAAACTGATCAATGGTAATTTGTGTGAGTACTTTTTCATGTCCGTAACCCCTGCGTGGATCTTTGTTGACTTCATCAATCAATTGATGAATGGTACTTTTGCCATCTCCTATAACGGAAGCGGGTGTACGAAGTGCTGCACAAATGAATTTATAGTTGATTACTAAAATTCTGTAATCAAAACCTGTAATGAATTTTTCTACAATGACGTTTCTGCTGTATTCTTTAGCAGCAGCAAAGGCAACCAGTGCTTGTTCCCAATTGATGATATTGGTTGTGTTTCCTTTGCCATGATTACCATCAATCGGTTTAATTACAATGGGGTATCCAATTCGATTTATGCATTCTTTCAATCCTTCTTCTGTTCTAATTACATCTCCTTTTGGAACAGGTATTTCTGCAGCACTCAGTAATTGTTTGGTTTCTTCTTTATCGCAAGCAATGGATACGGCTATATTCCCGGTTGTACTTGCAATGGTAGCTCTGATTCTTTTTTGATGTACACCATAGCCTAACTGTACTAGAGAATGTTTATTCAATCTTATATATGGAATTCCTCTTTTAGCTGCTTCATCTACTATGCAAGCTGTACTGGGACCTAATCTGGTGGCTTCTCTTATTTCACGAAGTCTCATGATGTCATCAGAAAGATTGTATTCGATGTTTTCAATCAAAGATTGCGCAATCGAAACCGAAGCTTTAGCTGCAAACACACCTGCTTCCTCTTCAAGATAGCTGAATACAACATGATACTCACCATCTTTACCTGTTCCACGTGTTCTTCCAAAACCGGTTTCCATTCCTGCTAATGTTTGAAGCTCTAAAGCAATATGCTCAATCACATGCCCCATCCAGGTTCCTTCTTTCACTCTTTCAAAAAAACCACCCCTTGTCCCAATGCTGCATCTGTGTTCAATCATAGAAGGAAACATTTTTTCCAGTCGTTCACTAAAACCTATAATTTTATTAGTTGGGGATTGTTCCAATTCTTCCAGGTCCAATTTCATTTGTATTAATTTAATACGTCTTACGCTCCAATAATTGGGTCCCCTCAATACTTTGATTTCTTCAATCTTCATACATGCAATGTTTTAAACTTTAGATTCGGTAATATAAACCAATCAAATCAGTTTGCAAAACAAAATTGCTCTTAAAACCTACTAATTCAATAATTCTCAGAGTCTTTATTCTTAAATAAAATTTCAATTCGATTAAAATTTCTTTGCCTTACTTTTGTGAAGATCAAATCAAAAATAATTAATGCAATATCCTAAAGGTAAGCTCCTGGCTATTGGTGGCGCGGAAGATAAAGGAACCAATCTTGAAACGGGAGAAATTCAACGCAATAATCTCAATTTTTTTGAACTGGGCATATTAAGAAGACTGGTGCATGAAACCGGTGATATCAATTCAAGAATTGAAGTGATAACAACTGCCAGTATGATTCCTGTGGAAGTAGGAGATAATTACCTAAGTGCTTTTGGAAAAATTGGTTGCAGTAATATAGGTGTGATGCATATCCGAAATAGAACGGATGTTTCATCGGAAGAATACATCGAAAGAATTAAAAATTGTGACGCTGTTATGTTTAGTGGTGGAAACCAAATGCGGTTGACCAGTACTTTTGGTGGCACAGATTTTCTTTCAATCATAATGAAACGTTTCAAGGAAGAAGAAAATTTTTTGGTTGCAGGAACGTCTGCCGGAGCAATGGCAATGAGCAACACTATGATTTATGAAGGAAATGCAGCCAAAGCACATTTAAAAGGGGAAGTAAAAATAACTACAGGACTTGCATTTATGAACGATGTTATTTTTGATTCGCATTTTGAAAAAAGAGGCAGGTTTGGTAGATTGGCACAAGCCATTGCAACCAATCCTTCCTGTATAGGAATAGGTTTGGGAGAAGATACAGGTATGCTCATTACCAATGGAAATAAAATGGAAGCGATCGGGAGTGGACTTGTGATGATTATTGATGGTCATGACATACGCCATAGCAATATTGCCGATATTCCTGATGGAAATCCGATTAGTATTGAAAATTTAAAAGTTCATTTTTGCGAAAACGGTAATGGATATTTGGTTGATCAGCGACTTTTTTTGTCTGAAGCAAAAGAAGGTTCTGTTATTGTCAAAAATGTTGAAGTTGAATAAATCAATCGTTTTAATCGACTAAAATTCTAAAAGGAATTTTAAAAAAATTACCTGATGTTCAGATTCTTACTTTTTTGTGGATTTTTTTTTATTTATAGCGACATCTCTGCACAAAACAGAACAATATTATCAATTACTGAAGATTCAACAAAACTCCCAATTGCTTCTGTGACAATATGGTTGGATAATAAATTCACAACTCAATCAGACTTGAATGGAAAAGCAATCATAAATATAGAAGGTAATCACATGCTTTCATTCACCGCTGTAGGGTATCAAAAAAAGTGGATTAAAATTTTACTGCCTGACACGAATGTAATTGAAATCAGATTGGAAAAAGAGCACATTGAATTGGAGGAAGTAACCATCATATCCTCTACAAGAAACAATCAAACAATTGAGAATGCACCCATAAAAGTGGAAGTATTGGATAGCGAAGAAATGGAGGAAGAAAGTACTGTTAAACCTGCTGATATTTTGGGGATCATTGGTGATGCCAGTGGGTTGCAGGTACAGCAATCAGATGCCATTTCCGGAAATGCCAACATCAGAATTCAGGGACTGGAGGGGCGATATACCCAAATTTTAAGGGATGGGTTTCCTCTATACGAAGGATACAGTGGTGGTTTTGGTTTAACAAGCGTTCCTCCCTTGGATTTAAAACAAATTGAACTCATTAAGGGATCTGCATCCACTTTGTTTGGTGGAGGAGCCATCGGCGGACTTGTTAATTTGATATCTAAAAAACCATCTTCGGAACAGGAAGGCGTTATTACTTTGAATCAAACATCTTTGAAAGAAACCAATTTCAATAATTATTTTTCAAAGAGGTATAAAAAAATTGGTTACTCATTTTATGGTGGGTTGACAAATAGGTCATCTGCTGATGTAAATAAAGACGGTATTTCTGATGTTTCTCAAAACAAAACAACAGTTTTACATCCAAGATTATTTTTCTATCCCAACAATTCAACAAACATAGTTTTGGGTGTCACTATTACGAATGATGAAGGTTTTGGAGGTGATATGAAAGTTATTGAAGGAAAAGGAGATTCTACTCATAGTTATTTTCAAAAGAATGATGTAAGGAGAATTTCGGGAGACATTTTGTTTGAAAAAAATTTCTCTGACAATAATAAATTAACAGTTAAAACTTCACTCAGCAACTATGAGAGGAAGATTAATACTTCCTCTCATTATTTTAAGGCAGAACAAATGGATTATTATTCTGAAATAGCATTGTTGCTTAAGAAAAAAAAGAGCAACTGGATTACAGGAATAAATTTTACCGGAAGCCACTTCAGTAAACTACAGGGCGATATTGTTTATTTGAAAGAAACAAAAAATAATACTGTTGGTATATTTACTCAGTACAATTATACAATTTTTAAAAATACCAGTATTGAAGCGGGTTTAAGAGATGATTACAGCGATAAATATTTTAATTTTTTGTTGCCAAGAATAGCAATATTCAAAAAAATAAATGATCATTGGGGAACCAGATTGGGAGTAGGGGCAGGTTATAAATTACCCAACGCCTTGTCACCACAAATTAAAGATTATGAAATTGAAAATATCCTACCGATTAACACTTCGGTTCAAGCTGAACATTCCATTGGTTACAATGCTGAAATAAATTATAAGAAGAAATGGAACAATGAAAAAACACTCTTTATAAATCATGCTTTTTTTCTTACTCAGATAAATAAACCTGTAATTGCTTCTGAAGATACTTCACAACTCATTTCTTTTTCTAATGCCCTCAAGCCTATTGTTACAAAGGGATTTGATACTTACGTGAAATTAAAGGTACAGGATTGGGAGTTTTATGCAGGATGTACGTACACCATTGCTGAGAGAAAATATCTTTCCAATAACCAATTCATGCCATTGACCCCACCATTCAGAATGGCTTGTATGTTAACCAGAGAAATTGAAAACAAAGGCAGATTTTGTATAGAAGCTTCCTACAACGGAAAACAATACAGGGTTGATTATTCAAGAACCCCTGCTTATTTCTTTATGGCAGCTATGGCTCAGATAACATTACAAAAGCACATCGACCTGATAATCAACTGCGAAAATATTTTTGATTACAGACAAAGTAAAATTGAAAAATTATTTTCGGGTAATATCAGCAATCCTGTATTTAATCCATTGTGGGCTCCTATTGACGGTAGGATTGTTAATGCTTGCATTAAGTTCAGACTTTAATAGCAATTGATTTTTGGCAGAAATTTTGTTTAAACAAAATTAATCTGATCTCATAAAATTAAAATGTGGGATGCATCTTATTCAACATTTATAGAACATTAATAAGGTAATAATTTTTTTTACCTACTTGAATGAGCATAAAGCAGTCATGCAACAAATGATCTAGACCTACATTCATATTTGGATCTGATACCTTTTGTCTGTTGATGCTAACCCCTCCGTTTTGAATCATTTTTCTGGCAGCACCTTTGCTTTCGAAAATATTATTTTCACTTAGAAAAGAAAGTAAGTCAACGCCATTCACCATTTTGTTTTTATCAAATTCAGATTTTACAATGCCTTCAATTGAATTTAAATCTTCTACAGATAAGGATTCTGCGGGTGCTTTTGTGTTGGAGAATAATTTTTCAGTTGTTTCAACGGCTTTTTGAAATTCTTTTTCTCCGTGCACAAAAATGGTTAATTCTTGTGCAAGTTTTTTTTGAAGTTTTCTTTCTGAAGGGTTTATCTCATGTTCAGTTATTAACGATTGAATTTCTGATTCAGTAAGAAATGTGAAAATTTTAATCCAGTTGAATGCATCAGAATCTGAAGCATTTAACCAAAACTGATAGAAATGGTAAGGGCTTGTTTTATTTGGATCAAGCCAAATATTTCCCTTTTCGGTTTTTCCAAATTTTCCTCCATCGGCTTTTTTAATTAATGGGCAAGTGAAAGCAAAAGCTTCACCGCCTGATTTTCTTCTGATTAGCTCAGTCCCGGTAACAATGTTCCCCCATTGATCGCTGCCACCCATTTGTAATTTGCAGTTTTTGTTTTTATAAAGCCAATAGAAATCATATCCTTGCACCAACTGGTAAGTAAATTCAGTAAAGGACATTCCATTTTCGCTTTCCAGTCTTTTTTTTACACTGTCTTTAGCCATCATGTAATTAACAGTGATGTGTTTGCCTGCTTCTCTAATAAAATCCAGAAAACTGATTGTTTTGAACCATTCGTAATTGTTAGTAATTTCTGCAGCATTGGGCAAAGTAGAATCAAAGTTTAAAAACTTTTCGAGTTGAGATTTTACTCCAATTATATTTTTGTTCAGTTCATCCTCACTCAGCATGTTTCTTTCTTCACTTTTTCCGCTAGGGTCGCCCACCATACCTGTTGCACCTCCAACAAGTGCGATAGGTTTATGTCCGGCTTTTTGTAAATGAACCAATAACAGAATAGGAACAAGACTTCCAATGTGCAGACTGTCTGCTGTAGGGTCAAATCCAACATAGGCACAGGTCATTTCTTTCTTTAATTGTTCTTCTGTGCCCGGCATGATATCCTGTATCATACCTCTCCATTGCAATTCTTGAATAAAATTCATTTTAAATATTTTTTTCCGCTTTATCGGAAGTTGCGAAATTCCGAAAAAAAATCTTATTGAGGTGAAATATAAGTGGCGAAAATAATTAAATTATTATAGTAATATAATTTTGAATAAGTGTCTTCTGTTTTTTGAGTAGAAACTCATTGTTTGTGCAGTTTTATATCTTGCAATATCTTAATTTAGTTGTAATTTTAACCATATTTTCGGTTAGTTATTTTTTATCATTATCAATTTCGATATTATGATTCGTAGATTCCTACTTTTATTAGTTATTACCATACAGATGGCTACATCTTTGTTTGCACAGTTTAGAAAGTATTCCAATGAATTCCTCAATATCGGTGCTGGTGCTCGTGCGATGGGTATGGGAAATGCGAATCTTTCATCTGTTGATGACGCTACCGCAGGGTATTGGAATCCATCCAATTTGATGAATGTGAAAGACTTTGCCTCAATAAATATCATGCATGCGGATTATTTTGCAGGAATAGCAAAGTATGATTTTTTTTCTGTAGCAAAACCGATTCAAAACAACAAACGGGTATTGGGTTGTTCAATAGTAAGATTTGCAGTGGATGATATCCCAAATACGCTTTTTCTTGTTCAGCCCGATGGTAGCTTGAATTACAATAATATTCAGGCGTTTTCCTCTTCAGACTTTGCTATGTTGTTTTCCTATGCACAGCATCTAAAGCGTATTGGTAAATTGGATTTTAATGCAGGGGCCAACGCAAAAATCATTCGCAGAAAAGTCGGACATTTTGCAAAAGCATGGGGATTCGGGTTGGATGCAGCCATTTCAACTCGGGGAAAAAATTGGACTGCCGCTTTGATGGCAAAAGACATTACAACCACATTCAATGCATGGTCTTTTTCATTTGACGAAAAAGAAAAAGAGGTATTGTATTTAACCAATAATGACATTCCGGTTAAATCTACAGAGTTAACTGCACCTAGAATCGCCATGGGAGGGTCTTATAATTTCAGAATCAACAAAAAAGTAAATCTGTTAACAGAGGCTAATCTTGACTTTACTTTTGATGGAAAAAGAAATACTTTGATAAGTACAAAGCCATTCAGTATTGATCCTCATATTGGATTGGAAGCAGGGTTTAAAAATATTTATTTTGTAAGAGCCGGTATAACCAATTTTCAAAGAGGGCTGGCTGATGCTGATCTTTTGAATCAAAAAAAAGTATGGATTTCTCAACCCAGTATTGGTGCGGGTTTTAAAATTAAAAATGCTACAATAGACTATGCGTTTACAAATTTGGCTAATCAGCAAAATCCGCTGTATACACATGTTTTTTCCTTCAAATTTAACTTTATCAAGCAATTAATTTTATTCAAAAAGAAAGATCCGTTTGCAGTAAAAAAACAATCTTTAAATAAAGGGTCATTTAAAAGGCCAGTCAGCAAACCTTCTTCATTTCCTAACAAAAGTTCAAATAACAAAAAGCCCGTTCCGCAAAAAACGGCTCCTAAAAAAAACAATAATTCAGCTGCACCATCAATTCGAATGCACTTTTAAAAAAGTAATTTCTAAAAAAAGTATTATTTCAAATATAGAATTATGATTAAAAAAATTATTATCCCATTATTGCTATTACTCGCATTTAATTCAAATGCACAATTAAATAACAGTTGGATAGATTACAACAAGGTTTACTTTAAATTTAAAATTGCTGAAGATAAATTGGTGCGAATACCTCAAACTACTATTGCTGCAATTGGGTTGACTAATACTGCAGCTAAATCTTTTCAGCTTTGGAGAAATGGACAGCAAGTTCGTTTATTTGTTTCTGCTGTTAATCCTAACTCTGCATTGGGAACCTCGGATTATATTGAATTTTGGGGGAAGATGAATGATGGATTAGCCGATAAGCAACTTTACAGAGATGCTGATTTTCAGCTTGCTGATAAATTCAGTTTGGAAAATGACACATCGTCTTACTTTTTAACAGTAAATACAACATCAACCAATTTGAGGTATACCAATACCACCAATTTGGCTCCAAGCAACACCAGGACACCAGATGCTTATTTTATGAGAAGTATTGATTATTATTATAAGAATCAAATAAACAGGGGTGAAGCAAAGCCCATTGGTGAGTATGTGTATTCTTCCTCATATGACCAAGCTGAGGGATGGTCTAGCAATCCTGTTGAGCCATGCTGTAATCTATCATATAATTTTTATGGATTAAACCTCTATACCGATGATTCATCCGCAAAGATGAGCCTTCGAATCAATATGGCCGGAAGTGCTGCTAATGACAGAAGCGTTAGCATTAAATTGTTTGATAACGAAATTACCGATAATAATTATAGCAGTCCTATCAGTATGCGTAATTTTGAGTACAGAAAATCTGTCATTCAAAATCTGCCTTTGACATTTTTTCAAAATACAACAGATTTGCCTGTAACGGTTATTAATAATGCCGCAAACTCGTTTGATCGAATTGTTGTAAGCTCTTTAGGAATTACTTATCCATCTACTTTTAATTTTAATTACGAGGAAAATTCTTATTTCACCTTGCTTCCATCTGCAACAGGTAACTATTTAGAGATAGATAATTTCAATTTTGGAAGTACACCTCCAGTTTTATACGATGAAACAACAGGAAACAGATACATAGGTGAAATATTTTCAACACCTGGAAAAACAAAGTTTTTATTACCCTCTTCCTCTGTTGTAAGAAAGTTTCGCTTAATGAATCAGGAGAATCCCAATATAATTTATGAAGATGCAATTACCCGCAGGTCTTTTTTAAAACTCACTCTTGCTGCCAATCAGGGAAAATATCTTATAGTCAGCAATGCAAGTTTATTTGATGATGGTAACGGAAATAATTTTGTTGATTTATATCGTCAATACCGAAGCTCAGTTGCTGGAGGAAGTCACAATGCCAAGGTTTATGATATTGATGAACTGACCGATCAGTTTGGATTTGGAATAAAAAATCATCCGGGTGCTATCAGAGATTTTGTCAGATATGCTGTTAATCAGTTTTCAACAAAGCCCACCTATTTATTTATAATTGGTAGAGGATTGACTTACATTGATCAAATAAATAACCAATCGAATCCACTTGCAGAAAAATTAAACTTGGTGCCTACTTTTGGTTGGCCAGCTTCTGATAATTTATTGGCTTCTTTGCCTGGCCTCAGCAAGCCACTTATACCTGTTGGTCGTTTAGGCGCAGTGAATCCAACCGAAATTAGTAATTATTTGAATAAAGTTGTAGAATATGAAAGAGCACAACAACTTGCAAATGGATCGGCAGATATGGGCTGGATGAAAAACTTTATGCATGTGGTGGGAGGGAAAGACAGCAGCGAAAACAATGAGTTCAGGCGCTATATGAATTCATACAAAGCAATTGCGGAAGATACCTCTTTAGGTGCCCACGTTGAAACATTTACCAAAAATTCCACAGCGGCTATTCAGCAAGCCAATGGAAATAGAATTACACAACTTTTTAATAATGGCCTTGCATTTGTAGATTATTTCGGCCACTCTTCGGCCAATACATTAGAATTCAATTTAAGTAACCCAGAAGTGTATGACAATCAGGGGAAATATCCTTTCTTTAATGTAAGTGGTTGTAGTGCTGGTAATTTCTTTGTATTTGATCAGCTTCGACTGAATGGCAACTTGACATTATCAGAAAAGTATGTATTGGCCAATAACAAAGGAAGCATTGGTTTTTTAGCAGATACGCATTTCGGTATACCACCATTTTTAAATATTTTCAACACGGAATTGTATAAAGCAATTTCCAAAAAAATGTATGGATATTCAATCGGTAATCAGATTGACAGTGTTATAGAAATTTTAGGTGGTTCTAATCCTTCTTTGGATTTTTTCACAAGAATACATTTGGAAGAAATCAATCTTCATGGAGATCCTGCCATAAAAATTAACAGTTTTTCCAAACCGGATTTTGTCGTGGAAGACAGATTGGTAAAAATTTCTCCCAACGTTATCTCTGTTGCAGACAGCTCTTTCAACTTAAATGTTCAGATGCTGAATATTGGCAAAGCAGTCGGCGATTCAATCATTGTATCCGTAAAAAGACAACTCCCTAATGACTCCGTTGTTATTTTATACAATGAAATGATTCCTTCCATAAAATATGCAGACTCTTTGTCTTTCAATATTTCAATAAACCCAGTAACTGATAAAGGGTTAAATAAAATAATTGTAACAGTTGATAAATCGGGTCGTATAAATGAAATGTCAGAGCTCAATAATTCAGTTACAAAGGAATTCTACATTTTTGAAAATGCAATCAGACCGGTCTACCCTCAGAATTTCTCCATTGTTAATAGACAAAATATTTCATACTATGCCAGTACAGCCAATCCTTTGAATGGAGATAATGAATATGTTATTGAAGTAGATACCACCACGTTATTCAATTCTTCTTTAAAAAGAACGGCAAGTAAGTTTGGCGTTGGTGGTATGATTGAATTTAGCTCAAATGAAATTAACCTTAGTTTCCAAGAAAATACTGTTTATTACTGGAGAGTGGCCATCGTTCCAGAAAATGACTCTCCTTACATTTGGAACAGCTCTTCGTTTATTTATCTGGAGGGAAGTTCTTTAGGTTATAATCAATCCCATTATTACCAAAAACTTCAATCTTCTTCAAACAATATTAGTTTGAATGAAGACAGAACCTATCACTTCACCAAAGAGCCGAAAAGTCTAACTATTCGCACCGGGCTTTTCCCTTATTATAATTTTGATCAGATAAATGTAAATCTTGGCTTTAATCAAATAGAGTATTATGGATGTGTGGATTATGGCAATCCAAATGGGTATAACAACATTCAATTTTATGTTTTTGATACTGCGACACTGTTGCCGTGGAGAAATTATAATGTTAGTGATGTAAACGGATTGTATGGAAGTTTGCATGTTTGTCAAAATGATGCAACACCGTATGATTCCTCAAGAGCATTTTTTGAATTCAATTATAGCGACCCTGATCAAAGGAGAAGCGCCATGGAATTCATAGATATTATTCCTGATGGAATGTATGTTGCCATAACCAATCTGGGACGTGAAACAACAAACACCACTTTTATTGACCAATGGAAGGATGACACTACAATTTTAGGCTCAGGAAATTCATTGTATCACAAATTAATCTCTTTAGGATTTTACGAGATAGACAATTTTTACAGAAATCTTCCTTTTTTATACTTCTTTAAAAAAGGAAGCACTGATTTTCCTTCTACACAAGTTGTTGGACCAGAAGATTCTTCCTATATAGATAGAACATTTGTTTTGGATGCTATCAAGTCTGATGGTTCGATAGAATCTCCTGTATTCGGACCTGCAGTCTCCTGGTCTTCATTACATTGGAATGGTAACAGCATAGATTCAGATACTACTTTAGATACTATTAAAGTAAATGTTTGGGGTGTTCAACAGAACGGCACTGTAGATTTTCTTACAACGATTGACCCTTCAAGAGATACCAGTCTTGATTTTGTGGATGCTTCTGTTTACCCTTACATCAAACTTGAATTGACTAATAAAGACAATATTAATTTGACGCCATATCAATTGGAATATTTCAGAATAAATGCAGTACCTCGTCCGGAAGGTGCCATTGCACCTTCATTGCAGTTTTCTTTGAAAGACAATCTTGAACAAGGCGAACCATTGAATTTTAGTATTGCTTTCAAAAATGTTAGTGAAACAGATTTTGAAAAGATGATGAAAGTTAAAATGATTTTGACCGACAATGACAATATTGCTCATCCTATTGATATTCCCGAAAGAAAAATAATAACTGCAGGAGATACTTTAACTGTAGATTATCAAATTGATACAAGAACACTGGTGGGAAATAATAATCTCTTTATTGAGTTTAATTCTGATAATGATCAAATTGAACAAACCCATTTCAATAATATTCTCTACAAGGATTTCTATGTTAATAAAGACGGTTACAATCCTTTGCTGGACGTCACTTTTGACGGAGTACATATACTCAATAGAGATATCGTGGCTGCAAAACCACATATTCAAATAAAGCTTAAAGATGAGAATCGATACATGTCTTTGAGCGACACTTCATTTATAAAAATACAATTAAGGTACCCTGATCAGTCTTTACATGATTACAGTTATGGTAATCAGATGTACTTTGTGCCAGCGAATCTCGCATCAGGTAATAACACTGCAGGAGTTGATTTCTATCCTCAATTGAGTCAAGACGGAGAATATGAATTGATTGTTACCGGAAGGGATTCTGTTGGAAATCCTGCAGGTTCAACAGATTATCGTGTGTCCTTTACCGTTATTAATAAGCCCATGATTTCCAATATGCTTAATTATCCAAATCCATTTACTTCTTCTACTGCTTTTGTATTTACAGTTACGGGGACTGAAGTACCTCAAAATATCAGAATTCAAATTATGACTATAACCGGTAAAGTTGTACGTGAAGTAACAAAAAATGAATTAGGCCCTATTCATATCGGAAGAAACATAACTGATTTCAAATGGGATGGGACAGATATGTACGGACAAAAACTTGCTAACGGAGTGTATATATACAGAGTGTTGACCAATTTGAATGGAAAAAAACTGGATAAATTCACTTCTGAAGATGAAGTTACCGACCAATATTTCAATAAAGGTTACGGAAAGATGTATCTGATGAGATAAAATTTCTTTTATGGTAAATGATTCAATGGCTGTCATCACAAAGGCAGCCATTTTTATTTTTAACTTCGTGCTTCTTAATAAAATTCAAAATGGCAAAAATCGGAATCAATCTATCAACAGGAAGTTTGCAAAAAGAGGAAATCATTGTAGGAATTGATCTTGGAACCACCAACAGTCTCGTGGCCATTATGCATCCAGATTCAAAACAACCTGTTGTGTTAAGAGAATTTGATTCAAGCTCTATGGTTCCCTCTGTAGTGTATTTTGATGAATACGATAATCCAATTGTTGGTGAAGCAGCAAAATTATTTCTTGAGTCATCGCCCGAAAGAACAATTTTTTCTGCAAAACGATTGATGGGTAAAAATTATGTAGATGTAAAAAATAACCATTCTTTTTTTTCTTACAGAATAATTGATGACAACACCGATAGTATGGTTAAAGTTCAGGTTGGTGATAAATTTTATTCTCCGGTTGATTTATCTTCCTTGATTTTAAAAGAACTTAAATCACGTGCAGAACATATTCTCAAAACCCCGGTAAATAAAGCAGTCATTACTGTTCCTGCTTATTTTAATGACGCCCAAAGACAAGCTACCAGAGATGCAGGAAAACTGGCAGGTTTAGACGTTTTGAGAATAATCAATGAACCCACTGCAGCCAGTTTGGCCTATGGAGTAGGATTGGAAAGAGATAATGATTCACAAGAGAAAATTATAGCAGTGTATGATTTAGGAGGAGGCACTTTTGATATTTCGATTTTAAGAATTGCTGATGGAATTTTCGAGGTTTTGTCTACTAATGGAGATACTCATTTGGGTGGTGATGATTTTGATCAAGCAATCATTGAATATTGGTTGATGAACAATGGTATTGAAAGAGATGAAATAATAAAAGACAAATCGCTGATGCAAACGCTTAGATTAAAAGCAGAACAAGCGAAAAAAACAATGTCTAATTCGGCACAATTTGATGAAAATATTAATCAGCTGTCATTGTTAATTACAACTGAAAAATTTGAATCTATCATTGCTCCTTATATCAATAAAACCATTGAGTGCTGCAAAAATGTAATGAAAGATGCAGGATTAAGTCAATCACAAATTGATACCGTTGTAATGGTTGGAGGAAGTACTCGCGTGCCTCTTGTAAAAAAATGCGTAAGTGCATATTTTCAATCCGAAATTAATGATTCAGTAAATCCCGATGAGGTCGTTGCTCTTGGGGCAGCCATTCAGGCAGATATTTTATCGGGAAATAACAAGGAAACACTTCTATTGGACATTACTCCACTCAGCCTTGGTATTGAAACAGCCGGAGGATTGATGGATGTACTAATGCCTAGAAATTCTAAAATTCCATCGAAAGCATCTCGTCAATATACTACTCAGGTTGACGGACAATCCGGGATGAGGATCAGTGTATTTCAAGGTGAAAGAGATTTGGTGAAAGATAACCGAAAATTGGCGGAATTTAATTTGACAGGAATTCCTGGCATGCCTGCCGGTTTGCCAAAAGTGGAAGTTTCTTTTCTGATAAATGCAGATGGAATATTAACAGTGAATGCAAAAGAAATTAGAAGTGGCATTCATCAATCAATAGAGGTAAAACCACAATATGGCCTATCTGATAGTCAGGTAGAAAAAATGTTGTTAGAATCAATTGAAAATGCCAAAGAAGACATCGCACTTCGGGCCTTGACTGAAGCAAAAACAGAAGGGGAACAACTTCTGAAAACCACAGAAAAGTTTATGATAAATAATAAGAATTCAATTACCGCAGATGAATTGATGCAAACCGCCAATGCCATGCAGGCACTTCAATTGGCTATCACCATGAATGACAAAAATCTTATCCAACAAAAAACGGAGGAATTGAATGATATATCTCGTCCTTATGCAGAAAGAATCATGAATGAAGCCATCGGAAAAGCGATGTCAGGAACAAAAATTTAATGCAAACGTCCGTTTATTTTAATCTTTTTTGAATAGTAGGTAAAGCCATTAAAATAAGAAAAGGAGTAAGTGTGAGAAAAAATCTATTATTCCATTCGTCACATGAAAATACTACAGCCATCCAAAAAATAAAAATAAGTGAGAGATGAAAAATAAAATATTTCAGCTCAGTTTTTTTCCATTGAATCATTCCTGCAAAAATGAGCAAGTATAAACTGTAAAAATAAGTATCAGTAAAAAGGTTGTGTAAAAAAGAAAAATAAGTTCTGTTTAATCCAAAGAAAGCCAGCGTTTTCAAATAAGCAAGTCTAGTGAATTGCATAGGGTGCTTCAAAATATAAATGACAAGTCCGATTATTGAATTGTCTTCATTTGCATCAATTTCTGTTTGCTTGATTATAGTAGGTACATCACAGATAACATGCTCTGCTTTAAATGGTGTTAGAACATTTACCCCATGTCCATTTCCCATGATGAAGTTGACGAAGAATAATAAAATAAGCATCACCAGAAAAAAAATTGATAATTTCCTAACTATTGAAAAAGAATGGAAAACATTGAAAAAAAACCAAACAAATGTAGCCCCTGCAAAGAAAATACCTGTTGGTCTTGTAATACATAGTAAAACCAATCCTGCTGTTATAATTAATAATTCTTTCCAAGTTATTTTTTTTCTGCTCAATAAATAGCAACTGAAAATAATCGACAAACTGAAAAAAAATGATTCTGTGTATATGTAACTGTTGAAAAATTGATATGGTATGCAAAGAATCAACAATGACGTTGCTATAATAGATACTTTTTCTGATTGATATAAATTATCGACAAATTTTTTAAAAACAGAAACCGCTGCAAGATTCATTATTAACTGAATTGCAACGATAAAATGAAATGAAAGAGAAAATGTAAGCTTTATGTATATCAGCAGTATTTCAATCAGGTACAAAAAGTAAACAGGACTCGAAAATGCTTCAAGGTTGTCCATTTTATTGGCTTCCTGAATAAAACGAAGTGCCTCTCCTTCAGTATTGATACCATGTGTAAACAGAATGGAGAATTGAACAATCCCCCAAAGAAGCAAAAGCATTGCTTTATTTTTAAAGCCGGGGTTGAATGTGTTTTCAGCCATTTATTTGTAGAAATTAAATTGCTTGCTTTTGAAGAGATTGAAGTCGGTTTACATATTTGCCAATCATATCAAATTCAATGTTTACGGTGGCACCCTCTATAAGAAGATGAATGTTGGTTTGTTCGAAAGTATAGGGTATTATAGCAACTGTAAAGCTTTTCTCTGTTACATTGAAAATAGTCAGACTGATGCCATTCATGCAAATCGATCCCTTTTCAATAATTAATCCTGCAAAAGAAGGATTAATTTCAATTAAGTATTCCCAACTGCCTTTTTTATTTGTAATCTTCTTGCATACACCAGTTGTATCAACATGTCCCTGAACAATATGGCCGTCTATTCGGCCGTTTAAGGTCATACACCTTTCTAAATTGATGACACTGCCAACAGATAAATTTCCCAAATTAGTTTTTTGAAGGGTTTCTTGAATGGCGGTAACCCGGTGCATACTGGACTTGATTTCCTCAACAGTTAGACAAACTCCATTGTGGCTTAGGCTTTGGTCAATTTTAAGTTGGGAGCTTAAAGAAGATTCTATCCAAAAAGTATAGTTAGAATCCGAAATACTGATATCGGTAATTGTGCCTTTTGCTTCAATGATTCCTGTAAACATGCTCAAATTTCGGATTTTATTGAGATATTTTTATTTTAATTAAAAAAAACATTATCTTCGCGTCCCGTTTTAAGTAACGGTATTTTTTCACAAAAGGAGGTATACCAACATGTTAATCATTGATTCAAAAGACTGCGAAAACATTGACAAGGCACTTAAGAAGTACAAGAAAAAATTCGAAAAGAGCCGCACATTGCTTCAATTAAGGGAAAGACAAGCTTTTACTAAGCCATCAATAAGGCGTCGTACAGAAGTATTGAAAGCAGTTTACAAGCAACAAATGGCAGCAGGAAAATTAGATTAAAAAAATCTGCCTACCAATATATTTTACCGGTAACCATGGTTATTCTTTAACTTTGGATACCGGTTTTTTTATGGATAGAAATCACCCTCAACACATATCATCTTTTTTGGATTATCTCAAATTTCAGAAGAGGTATTCCAAACATACCATTCTGTCCTATGAAAATGATATAAGTTCATTTTTTGATTTCATCGAAGAGAAATATGAATTAAGCAAAGTTTCCGAAATGAAAGCTATGTTGGTTAGAACATGGTTGGCTGATTTGAAAGAAAAAGGCATCGCTTCAAAATCCATCAACAGAAAAATCTCTGCACTAAAAACATTTTTTAAATACCATTTAAAACAGGGGAGCATCAATGCAAGTCCCATGAATACTGTTGTTTCACCCAAACAAAATAAACGGCTTCCTGAATTTGTAGATAAAAAAGATATCGCAACTCTTTTTGATAATGTTGAATTTTCCAATGACTGGTCCGGTAAAACGGAACGATTGGTTTTTGAATTGTTGTACAACACTGGAATGCGTCAGGCGGAACTCATCGGTTTGAGGGAAGATTATATTGATTATTCTAAGCTTAGTATAAAAGTATTTGGCAAGGGTGGAAAAGAGCGAATTATACCAATTAGCAACAGTTTATCTTCCATGATCAAGGGATATGTAAAAGAAAAAAACGACACAATTCCTGCATCAGATAAAATATTTTTACTGGTGCTTAAAAACGGTAAAAAATTATATCCAAAATGGGTATATAACGCAGTTAAGAAAAATTTATCATTGGTAACAACAATCGATAAAAAAAGCCCTCACGTCCTTCGGCATACTTTTGCAACCCATCTCAGTAACAATGGTGCCGATCTGAATGCAATTAAAGAGATATTGGGTCACAGTAGTTTAGCCGCTACACAGATTTATACCCACAATACGATAGAGAAATTAAAGGATGTTTACAAAAAAAGTCACCCCAAGGCTTGAATCTTTATTTTAACAGTTTTTTCTTTGAATTATGCTCTAATTGGGTTAAATTGATGTTTAGAAAATACTATTTTTTAAACCTTAAATTTAAGTATATGAACATTAATATTCAAACGGTGCACTTTGATGCTGATGGAAAGTTGATTGATTATGTAGAAAATAAAATCACTAAATTGAATCACTTCAACGACAGAATTACCAATGTGGATGTTTATTTAAAATTGGATAATTTGGTACACAGCATTAAAGATAAAATCGTTGAAATTAAAGTAAATGTGCCCAAACATGAATTTTTCGTTAAGCACACTTGTAAGTCTTTTGAACAAAGTTTTGATGCCGCAATGGAGGCAGTAATAAGCCAAATGAAGCGAAAAAAAGAGAAGTTGGCAGCCTGATTATTTCATTTATTTGATATTTTTCTCCCCTTTAAGGGGAGATTTTTTTTAAAATACAAAAAAAAATCCTCAACATTTTTTTCTATTAATCATTTTCACTTACCTTTGCCTTCCGAAAAAATAAGCGAATGTAACTTGTTTAGATTTTCGGTAGTTCTTTTAAGATTAATATCAGGTTGAATAATAGCTGTTCAACAT
>CAMCAY010000004.1 GCA_945872815.1 Chitinophaga pinensis | reverse complement strand
CGAATGAGACGGTGAACATCGGATCAGAGTTGAAGCCTGGATCCTACTTCATAGAAGTAAGACAAGGGAAGAATGTGAAGACAACCAGGGTGTTGAAGTTCTAAACCAACTCAACCTCAAGGGTTAACATAAACGGCGGTCTGCTCATCTATGGGCAGACCGCTTTTTTATTAAACTACATCTTATTTCATTATCTTATTCTTATCTGTTTTTTAAAGTATAGATTTAACGTTGTTTTATTACGCATAATTCACAGAATCTTTATTTTGTTGAATTATTTTCATTAAATTTGCATTCTTTATGCGCTTATACAGGTTTTTTTATATTTTAGCATTGTTTTCTTTTTTACTTACTTCTTGCAATAAGTTTAGTAAGGTTCAGAAGAGTAAAGACTATAATTTTAAATTAGCAAAGGCCGAGGAATACTATACCAATAAAAAATACCGGTTTGCGCAGCAGTTATTTGAAGAACTGTTTCCTATATTAAAGGGAACTGAAAAGTTTGAAGATCTTTATTACAAGTATGCTTATTGTTTCTATTACGATGGCCTTTACAGAGAAGCGGAAGGATTGTTTAAAGACTATTTGGAGGTATTTCCAAATAGTCCTAAAGCTGAAGAGGTTGATTATATGAGAGCTTATTGTTACTATAAACAATCTCCCAAAATAGAATTAGAGCAGGTTAATACAATGAGAGCAATTGGGATGATGCAAACTTTTATAAATATGCATCCTGGATCTTCAAGAATAAATGAAGCTACAGAAATCATTGATTATTCAAGACAAAAGCTTGAATTAAAAGAGGAAAGAGGAGCTAAGTTGTATTTTAATATCGGGGAGTTTAGGGCAGCTGCTATTGCCTACAATCAATTATTAAATAATTATCCTGAATCAACTTTAGGTGATTATTATAAGTTGATGGCAATTAAATCTTATTTTAAATTTGCTAAGTTGAGCATCACAACGAAGCAAGAAGAAAGATTTGAAAAAGTCACTACTGAATTCAACGATTTTATTGACAGATTTCCTGATAGCAAATTTTATAAAGAAGCAGAAGAACTAAGTAAATTAAGTATAAACCAAATTAAAATAATTAAAAATGAGCAAACTTCGTCGTCACTTAAGCAATAATACCAGCAGTTCGGTAGAGCCCAAAAAGTTGTCCGAATTAAAAGATAAAACAGGTAATGTTTACGAATCTATTGCAGTTATCGCCAAAAGAGCGAATCAAATCAATATCTCAATCAAAGAGGAATTACATAATAAACTTGAAGAGTTTGCCAGTCATACTGACAGTCTTGAAGAAATTCACGAAAATAAAGAACAAATAGAGATTTCACGTGCCTATGAAAGGATGCCTAATGCTGCTTTGTTGGCAACAAAAGAGTTTTTAGAAGATAAGGTATACTTTCGTAAAAATGATGATAACATATTTAATTAATCATAAGAAGCATATTTTTAAGAAGTCTTTTTATGTAGAATAGTTTAATTTTAGCCTTGCAAATGCAAGGCTTTTTTATGCTGAAAAACAAAAAAATATTGTTGGGTGTTTCTGGTAGCATTGCGGCCTATAAATCAGCCGTACTTGTTAGACTATTAAAAAAGGAAGGAGCAGATGTGAAAATAATCATGACTCCTTCATCTAAGCAATTTATTGCGCCCTTGACTTTATCCACTCTCTCAAAAAATGAGGTGCTTTCAGAGCTCAAGGATAATGATTCCTGGGCAAATCATGTAATGCTGGGCAGATGGGCTGATGTTATGTTGATTGCGCCATTAACTTGCAATACCTTATCCAAAATGGCAAATGGGCAATGTGATAATTTATTAACTGCTGTATATCTTTCTGCAACATGCCCTGTAGTAATAGCTCCAGCAATGGATGAAGATATGTGGCATCACCCAACTACTAAGTTGAATTTACAAAAAGTGGAATCCTTTGGAAATGTAATTATACCCGTAAGTCATGGAGAATTAGCTAGTGGATTAATTGGGATGGGCAGAATGGCTGAACCCGAAACTATCATTCAATGGCTAGGTAATTATTTTTCTGTTCGGAATCAACTTTCAGGAAAAAGAGTTCTTATTACTGCAGGTCCAACCTATGAAAAAATAGACCCGGTTCGTTTTATTGGAAATTACTCCTCCGGAAAAATGGGTATTGCATTGGCAACCGAATTTCAAAAGAGAGGAGCCGAAGTGACTTTGGTTTGTGGACCCGTTTCTCAAGCCATTCCTGCAGGAATAAAACTAATAAATGTTGTCAGTGCAGCAGAAATGTTGGATGCTTGTATTAAGGAGTTTGAAAATACAGACATTGCAGTGATGAGTGCTGCAGTAGCAGATTATACAGTTAAAGATCCTAAAGCGGAGAAAATTAAAAAGAATGATGAATTGTTGCAATTGGAGCTTTCAAAAACAACCGACATTTTAAAAAAATTAGGTGATTTGAAAAAAGAGCACCAGTTGCTGGTAGGTTTTGCGCTAGAAACAAACAATGAACAAGAAAATGCCATCAATAAATTAAAAGCTAAGAATGCCGACTTCATTGTACTCAATTCAATGAATGATTCCGGAGCAGGATTTAGTCATGATACAAACAAGATAACTATTTTTGATAAAAATCAAAAAGAATACCATTTCGAAACAAAAAATAAAAACGAAGTTGCAGTAGATATCATCAATACTATTTTAAATACAACCCATGTATAGAGTTTATTTTTTTATTTGTTTTTTATTAGTTTCTCTTGGGCTTAAGTCTCAGGAGTTAAAAGCAAGAGTGACCGTGAATTATTCCCGAGTTGGTAATTCTGTAAATAAAAATGCTTTCCAAACACTTCAAACATCTTTGATTAATTTTCTGAACAATAGAAAATGGACAGCCGATACGTATGGTCAGAATGAGAGAATTGAATGTAATTTTTTATTGAATCTGGAATCAACGGATGAATTGAATGTTTACAAAGCTTCATTGATGGTTCAGTCTGCACGCCCCGTTTTTAATTCTTCGTATAGTTCCCCGATTATTAATTTCAAAGACGACAATGTCATTTTTAAATACCAAGAATTTCAACAGCTTGAATTTAATGAAAACAGGGTAACGGGAAATGATGCGCTTGCTTCTAATTTAACAGCCATATTCGCTTATTATGCTTATATGATTGTAGCTGTGGATGCATCGTCTTTTGCATCTCATGGAGGAGAATCTTTTTTTCAGAAAGCGCAAAATATTGTCAATAATTCTCCCGATGGAAATGGTATTACAGGTTGGAAATCTTTTGACGGTATCAGAAACAGATACTGGCTGGCAGAAAATTTTCTGAACAATAGGTATAATCAAATGCAGGATTATTATTACAACTATTACAGACTCGGCATGGATAATTTTTATCAGAATGAAAAAACTGCTAGAAATAATTTGGTGGAATTATTACTACAATTGGATGATTTCAACACACAGAATCCTAATACCATGATTATTCAATTTTTCTTTCAAGGTAAATCCAATGAGTTGATTAAGCTATTCGCAAAAGCTTCACCACAAGAAAAATCAAAAGCAAGGGAGATACTTTCAAGGCTTGATATTACAAACTCTTCCAGATATAAAGATGAATTAAAATGACAGCGTTTATAAAACGGTTCAATACTTATTTTTCCACTAAGTTGGAGAAGCTGAAAATTACAATCGTTGCTTCTTTAATATTGATTTCCTGTTCAAACAAAGACGATATTCCAAAAAATATTATTCAGCCAAAACAAATGCAGTCTATTCTATGGGACAATATAAAGGCAGGCGTTTACGCAACAGAATTTATTAAAAAAGACAGTACTAAAAATGATTCAATTGAATTGTTGAAAATGCAGAAATCTATCCTCATTCATTATCATATTTCAGAGGATTTGTATAAAAAGAGTTACCAGTATTATATACAACATCCATCGAAATTAACTGCTATTTTGGATAGTATCTCTGCAAACAGGGACAAATTAGGATTTGAAAAAGAAAGAGATCGTCGTTCTATTGGAATTCAGGTAAATAATAAAGAATAAACCGTATGAATAAAGTAATTACATCAGCTAATGATGCCGTTAATGATGTTTTTGATGGTGCAACTATTATGTTGGGAGGTTTTGGACTTTGTGGTATTCCCGAAAATTGCATAAAGGCATTTGTTGAAAAAGGTGTTAAGAATCTTACATGCATTTCCAATAATGCAGGGGTGGACGATTTCGGTATTGGCCTTATGCTCCAAAAAAAAATGGTTAAGAAAATGATTGCGTCCTATGTTGGTGAGAATGCAGAATTTGAAAGGCAATTACTAAGCGGAGAGTTGGAGGTCGAATTGATTCCTCAGGGTACTTTGGCCACTAGATGTATGGCGTCTGGGTATGGGTTGCCTGCAATATTCACACCTGCTGGAGTTGGGACTGAAGTGGCTGAAGGTAAAGAAGTGAGAAGCTTTAATGGCAAAGATTATTTGTTGGAAATGGCGTTCGATGCTGACTTTGCAATTGTTAAAGCATGGAAGGGTGATACTATGGGAAATTTGATTTACAAGGACACTGCTAGAAATTTCAATCCATTAATGGCTATGGCCGGAAAAATAACCATTGCAGAGGTTGAAGAACTTGTCCCTGCAGGCAAGCTCGATCCCAATCAAATTCACACCCCCGGAATTTATGTCCATCGAATATTTCAGGGAACGAACTATGAAAAAAGAATTGAACAAAGAACGACCAGGAAAAATACAAATTAATCGGGTCTCATTTTGTGTTTAAAAAATTTATAAAAATGGCTTTAGATAAATTTCAAATTGCTCAAAGAATTGCTAAGGAATTAAAAGATGGATACTATGTCAATTTAGGAATAGGAATCCCCACTTTAGTTGCTAATTATATACCAGATGGTGTAAATGTTGTACTTCAAAGTGAAAATGGCTTATTGGGTATGGGGCCATTTCCTTTTGACGGAGAAGAAGATGCCGACTTGATTAATGCAGGAAAGCAAACCATCACAACATTGCCCGGTTCATCATTTTTTGACAGCTCTATGAGTTTTGGTATGATACGTTCGGGGAAAGTTGATTTAACTGTATTGGGTGCTATGGAAGTGAGTGAACAAGGCGATATAGCCAATTGGAAAATTCCGGGAAAAATGGTAAAAGGAATGGGTGGTGCAATGGACTTGGTGGCAAGTGCAAAAAATATTATCGTTGCCATGATGCACACTAACCCAAAGGGAGAAAGTAAGTTGCTATCAAAATGCTCCCTACCATTAACAGGTGTTCGATGCGTAAAGAAAATCGTTTCTGATTTGGCATTAATGGAAGTGACTTCCAACGGATTTAAATTATTGGAAAGGGCTCCAGGTGTTACGGTTGAAGAAATAAAAAATAAAACAGCCGGAAAGTTAATAGTGGAAGGAGATATCCCTGAAATGGATCTTCCGTAAACTAATTTCCGGCCGTTTGAAAAAAAATTATACTAATGGAGCAGCAGCTTTAATTTCATCGTTTACACCTGCTTCATATTTTTCAAAATTCTTTTTGAATTGTTTTGCCAATTCTTTTGCTTTTACATCATAATCATTTTTATCGGACCAAGTATTTCTTGGATTTAGAATTTCAGATGGAACATCAGGACAACTCAAGGGCATCATCATGCCAAAAACAGGGTGGGCTTCATAAGTAATATTATCCAATTTGCCTTCCAAAGCAGCGGTGATCATTGCTCTTGTATAAGGCAACTTCATTCGATGTCCGATTCCATAGGGGCCGCCACTCCAACCTGTATTAATCATCCATACATTTACCTGATGAGTTTTCATTTTTTCTCCAAGCATCGCAGCATATTTTCCCGGATGCAAAGGCATAAAAGGTGCACCAAAACACGCACTGAATGTTGATTTTGGTTCGGTAACACCGGCTTCTGTTCCTGCTACCTTTGCAGTGTATCCGCTGATGAATTGATACATTGCTTGGCCGGGACTCAACTTACTGATTGGCGGCAGAATTCCATAGGCATCAGCAGTTAAAAAGAAAATATTCTTTGGTGTCTTTCCAACAGAAGGCTCCAGCGCGTTTGAAATATAATGAAGAGGATAGCTTACTCTTGTATTTTCAGTAATTTCTTTGCTGCTAAAATCAATTTTATTTGACCCTTCAAAAAAAACAGTATTTTCAACTAAAGCGCCGTGCTTGATGGCCCTATAAATTTCCGGTTCTTTATCTTCACTTAGGTCAATTGTTTTTGCATAACAGCCACCTTCAAAATTAAATACAGAGTCATTGGTCCAGCCATGCTCGTCATCTCCAATCAGGCTTCTGTTTGGGTCTGCGCTTAATGTAGTTTTTCCTGTCCCACTCAGTCCAAAAAATATTGCCGTATCTCCATCTTTTCCCATATTGGCAGAACAATGCATACTCAAAACATTTTCGTTCTGGGGTAAAATGTAATTCAGTATTGTGAAAATTCCTTTCTTCATTTCACCAGTGTAACCTGAGCCTCCAATCAGTATTATTTTTTTTGTGAAACTCACCATCGCAAAATTGTGTTGCCTTGTTCCATCTGTTACTGGATCGGCATGAAATCCCGGAGCTTGTATGATGTGCCAGTCTGGTTTAAAATTTTCCAATTCCGAAGGTCTTAGGAACATGTTATAGGCAAATAAGTTGCTCCATGGATTTTCATTGATTGTTCTGATGTTTGTTCTGTAAGTTGGGTCTGCACAAGCGTAAGAGTCTCTAACCCATATTTCTTTAGCAGACAAATAATGCATCATTTTGCTGTAAACGATATCGAAATATTTTGACTCAATCGGTATATTGAAATCATTCCAATTTACCGTATTTTCAGTAATACTGTCTTTTACAATAAATTTATCTTTAGGGCTTCTTCCGGTAAATTCGCCTGTTTTTATAACTAAAGCTCCAGTGTCATTTAATACACCTTCGTTTCTTTCAAGTGTTTGAGTTACCAAATCGCCGGGAGTTTGTTGATAATGAATTTCCTTGTAGGTGGTGATCCCTAATGCCTTCAATGCAGCGGTTGGAGTATCCAACATAGTGGTAGTTTGCATAACAATCGTTTTGATGATAAGACAAATGTAATACGCTAGATTTTATAATCAAATTTAAAAAGAGGGCCAATTTTTAAAAATAATCTAAAATTATATGCCAAAATTAACTTTGGTTTAATTTGTTTTAAAAAAACATAAAATAGGTTTATCAAACAACCGATTACATTAAATGAAGTTTAATTTTAAATAATCTTATGCACTTTTTCATTTAACGGCTGTTGAAAAAGAAACTCGTATCTTGTAATTATAATTTAATGGATAATAGATTCTTAATCATCTGTTTGAATAATTCATATTTCATCAAAAAGTATAAAATAATCAATGTGTTATGAAACATTTGCTACTAAATGCTGAGATTTTTATCAATAATCGCCGCAGGTTTGTCGAAAAAATGACTGATCATTCCATTGCTGTTTTTAATAGCAATGATGAATTGCCTACCAATGGGGATCAATTGCATAAATTCAAACAGAATTCTGATCTGTTGTGGTTGACTGGTATTGAGCAAGAAGATACCATGTTGATTTTATTTCCAAATAACCCTGACCCTAAATTCAGAGAAGTCCTCGTATTGGTCAGACCCAACGAATTGAAAGAAAAATGGGATGGCCATAGATTGAGAAAAAGGGAAGCGCAGGCAATCTCGGGCATTGATACCATTGTATGGCTGGATTCATTGGATGCTATGTTGCAAGCATGGGTTCATCTTGCAGAGACAATCTATTTGAATACCAATGAAAACGATCGAAAATCAAATTATTTACCTGTTAGGGATTATCGTTATGCAGAATTGATGCGTACTCGTTATCCATTGCATCAATATAAACGCAGTGCAGTCATTTTAAAAGAATTAAGGTCTGTTAAAACACCATTGGAAATTGATGTAATGCAAATGGCAATTGATATTACAGACAATACTTTCAGAAGGTTATTGAAATTTATCAGGCCAGGAGTAATGGAGTATGAAATTGAAGCAGAAATTTGGCATTCATTTTTATCTCAACGAGCTTCTGGACCAGCATATGGATCTATTATTGCTAGTGGGAACAGAGCAAGAGTACTGCATTATATAGAAAACAATCAGGAGTGTAAAGATGGAGAATTGTTGTTGATGGATTTCGGTGCTGAATATGGTAACTATTGCGCAGACTTAACGAGGACTATTCCAGTTAATGGGAAATTTTCTAGAAGGCAAAAAACAGTTTACAATGCTTGCCTTCATTTACATCATTACGCTGCAAGTATTTTAAAACCAGGAATAAGCATCATTGATTACACAAAAAAAGTAGGTGATGAAGCTACTGTTGTATTTCAAAAGATTGGCTTGTTGCGTAAGTCTGATATTAAAAATGAGGATCCGGAAAATAGAGCATACGCGAAGTATTTATATCACGGAATATCACATCATCTAGGAATAGATGTTCATGATGTAGGAACCAGGACATCTCCCATCAAAGCAGGGATGGTATTTACAGTGGAGCCCGGAATTTATATTGAAGAGGAACAAATGGGAATTCGCATTGAAAATAATTTCTGGATTACTCGAAACGGCAACAAAGATTTAATGAAAAATATTCCTATTACTGTAGAGGAAATTGAAGCCATGATGAAGAAATAACTGCAGCTGTTGTTGTAAATAAATCGTAAATGAAAAAACAAATCCCCAATATTTTCACTCTTTTGAATCTCGTATTTGGATGTCTTGCAATCGTTGCTGTATTGCAAAAAGGCATTGTATTAAATGAAGCTGCTGATGGAACTCAGTTGATTGAAATACCAGAAAAAATTTATCTCGCATCTGTTTTCATAGGATTGGCTGCTCTGGTGGATTTTTTGGATGGATTTGTAGCGAGACTGTTCAATGCTACTTCAGAGATGGGTAAGCAATTGGATTCTTTGGCTGATATTGTGAGTTTTGGTGTCGCACCTTCTATGATTTTATTTCAGTTTTTGAGAATGAGTTTTGCAGCAGAAGAAAATGGAATGCAAATCAGTTCTGTTTTCTTAATGCCTTCTTTTTTTGTAGCAGCAGCTGCAGCATATCGTTTGGCTAAATTCAATTTGGATGTTTCTCAGGAAAAAGTTTTTAAGGGAATGCCCACGCCGGCAGTAGGCTTGTTGATTGCTTCATTTCCATTGATATACTGGCATTCAGATAACAGCACTATTATTCAGATTTTAGTAAATAAATGGTTTTTGTATGCTGTAATTCTTTTTGTATCGTGGATTATGCTGTCGAATATTTCTATGATGGCATTGAAATTTAAATCATTTGGATTTAAAGAGAATGCACCTAAAATAATCTTATTGCTATCATCATTATTGTTGATAATATTATTTAAATGGTTAGCTGTTCCATTAATTTTTATCTCTTACATTATTTTGTCAGTTATATACAGACGTAAAATTGAAGCATAATACTTCAAGTAAATTTTGAATCATACCTTTTTGTATGCTATACATCATTCCTTCTCCTATTGGTAATTTGGCTGATATTACATTCAGAGCAATTGAAATTCTTAAGTCTGTCGATTTGATAATTGCGGAAGATACCAGAACTTCTTCTGTATTATTAAATCATTATGCAATTCAAAAGCCTTTATCACCCTATCATCAGCACAATGAACATAAAATTGCTTCGCATTTAACGGACCAAATGATAGCAGGTAAAAATATTGCATTGCTCACAGACGCTGGCACCCCTGGTATCAGCGATCCCGCATACCTACTGGTGAAATCATGTGTTGAAAATAATATTGAAGTAAATTGTTTACCTGGAGCAACTGCTTTTGTTCCTGCTTTGGTTGATAGCGGGTTGCCAATCAACAGTTTTTGTTTTGAAGGATTTCTTCCACTTAAAAAAGGAAGACAAACATTTTTAAAAAGATTGTCAACAGAACAACGTACCATGGTGTTTTATGAAAGCCCCATGAGACTGGTTAAAACGCTCGGTCATTTCATCGAATACTTTGGGCCAGATAGAAGATGTTGCGTAAGTAGGGAATTGACGAAAAAATTCGAAGAAAATAAAAGAGGTACTTTACAGGAAGTTCATGATTATTTTAATTCCAAATCTGTAAAGGGGGAGATTGTGATAGTAGTGGAGGGATTAGAAGAAATTAAAAATTCAAAATTAAAAAATAAAAATATTCCAATAGGTTAAGTCATTCTAACAAATCAAAAATATCAATATTCATGAAGGCTATATTATTCATTTTAACTTTTAACTTTTTATTTTTCACTTATTCTTTTGCTCAGCCTACTCGTTGGCAACAACATGTCAAATACGCAATGAAGATAGATGTGGATACATTTGCAAACAGTTTTTCCGGTAAACAAAGACTGGAATACACAAACAATTCTCCAGAACGTTTAGACAAAGTATATTATCATCTTTACTGGAATGCTTTTCAGCCCAATAGTAGTATGGATGCAAGAAGCAGGGAGTTGGGTAAAAAAAATGTCAATGGAAGGCAAGATTGGGATGGAAGGGTAAAAGACAGAATTTTGAATTTGAAGGAAAATGAAATAGGTTATCAGAAAGTGATTTCATTGAAAATGAATGGCGTACCTCAATCATTCAAATACCATGAAACGATTCTGGAAGTACAGTTGACTAAACCTATTATGCCAAATGCTAAAGTTGTTTTTGAAATGGAATTTGAAGCTCAGATTCCATTGCAGGTTCGTAGAAGTGGCAGAGACAATCCACAAACAGGTGTACGTTATAGCATGAGCCAATGGTATCCTAAAATGTGCGAATACGATAATGAAGGATGGCATCCAACACCTTATGTTGCCCGTGAATTTTATGGTGTATGGGGAGACTTTGATGTCACTATTACAATTGATAAGTCCTATAAATTGGGCGGTACGGGTGTTTTAGTGAATGCATCCGAAATTGGCTGGGGTTATGATAAGCAAGGAACTGAATTAAAACCTACTACATCACCAAAAAGAACATGGCATTTTAAGGGAGAAAATATACATGATTTTGTTTGGGCAGCCGATCCTGATTATAAACACATTGTCAGAAAAATGCCCAATGGCCCAACTTTACATGTCATATACAACGAAATAAAAGGGAATTTTCAAAATGACACTGCGTGGACAAAAGTTGCAGATGCTGCTGTCAAAGTACTTCCCTTTATAGAAAAGAATTTTGGAAAATATCCTTATCCACAATATTCATTCATTCAGGGAGGAGATGGGGGCATGGAATATCCAATGGCTACCTTGATTAGTGGCCCTTCGCTAGGTACTGTTTTTCATGAATGGATGCATAGTTGGTATCAAATGATTCTTGGTACAAATGAGAGTATGTATGCTTGGATGGATGAAGGTTTTACATCATTCGCAGAAGATTTGGTGTCTAAGTTTTATAACAACAAATCTTCCATTGAAGAATATAAAGATGCTTTGAAATCAAATCCCGCTAATGAAAACCTTCAATCATTAATAGCTGCAATTCCTGATGATCATTCAGGATCTTATGCCAGTTATTTTTCGCTTGTAAAAAGTGGATTGGAAGAACCCATGTGCACGCATGCGGATCATTACAATACCAATTTCGCTTATAGTCTTGATGCTTATTCCAAAGGAGAAATATTTTTAGAACAATTGGGATATATTGTTGGGGCAACTGTTAGAGATAAAGTGTTGTTGGAATATTATAAAAAATGGAAATTCAAACATCCAACACCTTCAGATTTTTTTCGAATAGCCGAGAAGGCTAGTGGGATTCAGCTTGATTGGTACAAAGAATACTGGATTCACTCCATTAAAACAATCGATTACAGTATAGACAGTTTATGGGAAGAAGGGGGTTTTTCTAAAATAAGAATCAGGCGAATTGGCCAATTGCCAATGCCTGTGGATGTTCAACTTACATATAATGACACCACATCAGAAATGCATTTGATACCATTGAATTTAATGTTTGCTTCTAAGCAAAAGGAAAATCAATTGCCAACTTTGGTTGAGGATGAATGGAAGTGGACCCACCCAACTTATACAATCAGTATTAAGAGGAAATTGAAAGAATTGTATAAAGTGGAAATAGATCCATCCAAAAGAATGGCTGATGTAGAACGAAAAAATAATGTATTGGAATTGAATTGGTAATTTTTATTTGAAAGGTTGATACAATAAAAATTTCTCCTTGAAAAATTCTTCTGGAAATATTTTGTCAACTTCCCACACAAATGGTTTGCAATTACTTTCCTGTATTTCCTGAGTGAGATCGCCACCCTTTAAACAGATCAGCCCGTTAGGGTTTTCTGCGGAATGATTCGCGGATTTCTTAATCAAAGGTCTGCTCCAGTTCCATAAGTCTTTTAATGGAGCAACAGCTCTTGAAACAACTGCATCAAATTTTCTGTTTTTGATGTCTTCTGCACGTGTATGCTGCACCGTTATATTTTTAACTCCGGCAGCAGTAGCTATTTCTTGAACTACAGTCAGTTTTTTATTGATGCTGTCAACAAGGTGAAAATTTGTTTCAGGAAAAAAAATCGCCAGAGGAATACCAGGAAAACCTCCTCCGCAGCCAAGGTCCATGATTGACTGGCCAGGCAAGAAGGAAAAGTTAGCTGCTATACTTAATGAATGTAAAACATGATGCAGGTAAAAATTATCCATATCTTTTCTGCTTATCACATTTATTTTATCGTTCCATTCATGGTATAATTCTTTCAGTAAACCGAACTGCTTGGTTTGCGTTTCACTGAAATCTTCGAAATATTTAGTTATTGTATCCATTATTTAAAGCAAGGTAGTTTAACTGTAAAGCAAAGTAATTAAAATGTTTATTTCCAATGTTGCGCAGGTTTTTTAATGAGTGAACTTGCAAATATCAAATAGTAAAAAAACATCCAAATGTCAAATATCAGAAAGTAGGGAAATAAATCAATTTCGTTCAGTTTTTTAGTCGTCTTTGAATACACAATCAATTGTAAAATAAATCTGACGCCAAAAATAATTAAACAATATTCCCATTCGTAAAAAATCATCGAACTGATAAATAACGGATAATATAAAAAGTGAGATATGGAATACAAGCCCAAAAAGAGCTTGTGAATTTTCTTATAATATTTACCTGTAGTATAATGCCGCTTTTTTTGTACCATCCATTGTTTCCAGTTTTTAACGGGCATGCTCAAGGTAAAACTATCGGGATTGATATTTATGGATGTATTTGATTTGGTAGCTGCCATGTTAATAAACAAATCATCATCACCTCCGGGAATATTATTGTGTGAGGAAAATCCTTTGTGTCTGAAAAAAACCGTTTTTTTATAACTAAGGTTTCTGCCTACACCCATATAAGGAATTCCCGCAAGTGCATAACTCATATATTGTAATGTAGTATGAAAACATTCCCATCTTACTAGTTTATTGAAAAAGCCTTTTATTTTATGAAACGGACTGTAACCCAAAACGATTTCGGTGTCTTCGTCATAAGCATTTTGCATACTTTCAATCCAACGTTCTGTTGCAGGAACACAATCAGCATCTGTCAACAATACTATTTCATGTTTGGCCGATTTGATGCCAACAGCCAAAGGAAATTTTTTGCCGGGAATCATTTTGGCTTCTTGGGTTAGCTCAACAACACTGAGGTGTTTGTATGTTTTTTTAAATTCTTCTAAAACATATTTTGTGTCATCATAAGAATTGTCATTCACTACGATTATTTCATGTGTTGATGGGTATTGTTGTATTAAAACTCCTGGAAGGTTTGTTGCAATATTGGCAGCTTCATCCCTTGCGCAAATGACCACACTTACAGGATGAGTTTGAGAACTTGTTTTTGTTGAGTGTTTATAAATGGCAAGCCTTAAAAAGAAAAATAAAAAATAAAAAATCTGGATTAGTCCGAAAAAGCAAAATGTAAAAAATAAAATTGTCTGCCAGTTTAAGAAAGTAAACAATGAGTTGAAGTTCATGGTTGCAAAAATATGTTATTGCTGTGATTGTTCACGAAGCTGATTCATTTTAGAAGTAAAATTTTATTGGTGTTATATTTGCAGTTGAAACCAATGATGAATAATGGCAAAGCTTCAATTTGATATACAACACAAGGATACATTCACAAAGGCAAGAGTAGGAAAGATTAAGACAGATCACGGAGAGATTAACACGCCTATTTTCATGCCTGTAGGGACTGTTGGTAGTGTGAAAGGAATTTCTCAGCAACAATTGAAAGAAAATATTGGAGCTCAAATCATTCTGGGCAACACTTATCATCTTTACTTAAGGCCGGGCTTGGAAGTGTTAGAGGCAGCAGGTGGGTTACATAAATTTAATGGCTGGGATAGACCTATATTGACCGATAGTGGCGGGTTTCAGGTTTTTTCATTAGCAAGCAGTAGAAAAATTACTGAGAATGGGGTGGTTTTTCAATCGCATATCGATGGCAGCAAACATTTATTTACGCCCGAAAATGTTATGGACACGCAGCGAATCATTGGAGGAGATATAATCATGGCATTTGATGAATGCCCTCCTGGTGCAAGTGAATTTGCGTATGCAAAAAAATCATTGGAATTAACACATCGATGGTTAGACAGATGTTTTGACAGATTCAATACGACTCCAGATAAATATGGATATACTCAAAATTTATTTCCCATTGTTCAAGGAGGAATACATCATGAATTGAGAAAAATGTCATGTGAGTACATTAGTAGTAAAGATGCAACCGGTAATGCAATTGGTGGTTTAAGTGTTGGTGAGCCAACAGAAAAGATGTATGAAATCTGTGCATTGTGCTGCGATCACTTACCACTGGAAAAACCGAGATATCTAATGGGCGTTGGAACGCCATGGAATATTTTAGAAGCCATTGAAATGGGAGTGGATATGTTTGATTGTGTAATGCCTACAAGAAACGGAAGAAATGCCATGTTGTTTACAGCCAATGGTGTGATCAATATTGACAATAAAAAATGGGAGAAAGATTTTTCTCCCATTGATGAAACTATTGGATGTGAAATGAGTGCCTATTATTCAAAAGCATATTTAAAGCATTTGATGAAAGCAAAAGAGCTTCTCGGACTTACCATTGCCAGTGTTCATAATCTGGCGTTTTATCTCTGGCTCGTAAAAGAAGCAAGAGCTCAAATCATTTCAGGAAATTTTAAAACCTGGAAAAGTGAAATGGTTTTGAAAATGCAACAAAAATTGTAATTTTCATTAAGCAGACCCTATACTTCCAAATACTTATAAAATATTCGCGGAACTCAGGGTTGTTGTACTATTAGTATTAATTACTTCTTGTGTGCCGACAGTCGGAACATCCACTGTAACATTTAACAACAAATCATTTTTCACCATACCATATTTAGGAGCATAATAAGAATAATTACTTTGAAGGATGGTTGGTGTGAGGTTGCCAATGAAAGGCACAGTTATGGACACATTCTGCAACTCTGTTTTTACTTTTATAACACCAATGTAATTAATTCCATTTACAGTTAATGAAGTACCTTTTTCTTCAATAGTATTTTTTATGGTACCTGTAATTGAAACGGTAGTTCCTTGGGCATCAAATTGAGTAAAAAACGGGGTTGTCCAGCTAGTGCCTGCATTCACATTGTCAATTAAGTATTTTTGTTCTACGGCCGGCTGTTGAGGGATTACTTCAGAATATTGGTAGTATTCATTCCCTGTAATATTATAATATTCATTTGTGGTGCCCGAAGAACTTGTATTGTTAAAAACATGATATGTTCTTCCATTCACAATAGAGTCATTTGCAGTGGCGGTAAGGGTATAAGTGTTAATTTGTCCGTTGGAATTGTCTGTAGTACTGTAGTTCCATGTGGATCCAGCTGAAAAGGAAAAATAACTGCTTGAGCCATTTACTACAGGTTGGCTTTTTTTGCAAGAAGTCAGAAACAAAAGGCAAATTCCGGCATAATAGATTACTTTTTTCATATAATTAGTACATTTTTTATGTAATATTAGTATTTTTTCTTTTAAAATTAAAATAATTCTCTTATCTTCGCGCTCCAAATTTTTATGGCCAAACAAGCATTAATTAAACAAGACGGAACTATCATTGAAGCATTGAGCAATGCTATGTTCAAAGTGAAACTAGAAAATGGGCATGAAATTTTAGCTACAATCTCCGGAAAGATGAGAATGCATTACATCCGCATTTTACCTGGAGATAAAGTTGGCGTTGAAATGAGTCCTTATGATTTAACAAGAGGGCGCATTATTTTTAGGTATAAATAAAACACTGCATAGAGCAGTAATTGTTATAAAAAGTAAAAACTAAAAAAATGAAGGTAAGAGCTTCAATCAAAAAACGCAGTGCCGATTGTAAAATCGTGAGAAGAAAAGGTCGTTTGTATGTAATCAACAAAAAGAATCCTCGTTTTAAGCAAAAGCAAGGATAATTAAAAAATTAATTTTTAAAACCAAAATACAACATTTAATATGGCACGTATTGCCGGTATAGATTTACCAAAAAACAAAAGAGGCGAAATAGGTCTTACTTATATCTATGGTATAGGTCGTTCAACTGCTAAGTACATTCTTACCAAATCAGGTATTGATTTAAACAAGAAAGTAAATCAGTGGAATGATGATGAGCAAACAGCTATTCGTAATGTAATTAACTCCGAGTTCAAAACCGAGGGTGCATTGCGTAGTGAAACACAAATGAATATCAAGCGTTTACTTGATATAGCGTGTTATCGTGGGTTGCGTCATCGTAAAGGATTGCCTCTTCGTGGTCAGCGTACTCGTACAAACAGTCGTACTAGAAAAGGAAAGCGTAAGACAGTTGCCGGTAAGAAGAAAGTTGCTAAGAAGTAATAAATGATCATTCGAATTCTTTGTTCGGATAATTAATTATACCAGACTTATAATTACTGAGTCAACGCCGGATAGCTTTTAAGTCGGCAGGAGGGTTGGTTCGGGCCTGATTAATCAGGTAACATTTTTTAGATCACCTATTTATTAAAATTATGGCAAAGGCACAACAAAAAGGTCAAAGCGCTAAAGCGGCCGCAAAAAAAAGAGTTGTAAAAGTTGACAGTTATGGAGATGCGCACATTGTGGCAAGTTTCAATAACATCATTATTAGTTTAACAAACAAACAAGGACAAGTTATATCTTGGTCTTCTGCAGGTAAAATGGGGTTCAAAGGCAGTAAGAAAAATACGCCTTATGCAGCTCAAATGGCAGGAGCAGATGCTGCTAAAACAGCTTTAGATGCTGGGTTGAAAAGAGTGGATGTTTTTGTTAAAGGTCCGGGTAGTGGTCGTGAAGGCGCTATTCGTTCACTTTCTCAAAGTGGATTGGAAGTGTCTATGATCAAGGATATCACTCCTTTACCTCACAACGGTTGTCGTCCTCCTAAAAAGAGAAGAGTATAGTTTTTATATTATTTTTAAACGGGTGCATCATTGATTTTAAAAGACCTTTATAATGATGCATCGTCACTAAAAGGTCAAATTTATTATTATGGCACGTTACACAGGCCCCAAAACAAAGATTTCTCGTCGATTCGGCGAACCAATCACCGGAAATGGAAAGTGGTTAACTAAAAACAGTAACCCTCCAGGACAGCATGGTGCAAGCAAAAAGCGTAAAACTTTGAGCGAGTACGGTATTCAGCTGAAAGAAAAACAAAAAGCTAAATACACTTATGGTTTATTGGAAAAGCAATTCCGTAAAACATTTGAAGAAGCTGCCCGCAGAAAAGGTGTTACGGGTGAAAACTTAATCAAATTATTGGAAGCTCGTTTGGACAACACTGTTTTCAGATTGGGTATTGCTCCAAGTCGTCAGTCTGCTCGTCAGTATGTAAGTCACAAACATATTACTGTTAACGGTGAAATTGTAAACATTCCATCTTATAGTTGTAAACCGGGAGACGTTATTGGTCTTAAGATCAAGAGTGCCTCTAATACAGCTATTTCAGGTACACTTCGTGGAAAAAATCCTAAGTTTAGCTGGATAGAATGGAGTGAAACTGATATGAAAGGAACTTTTATAACTTATCCTGAAAGAGAAAGTGTTCCTGAAAATATCAAGGAACAATTAATTGTGGAATTGTACAGTAAATAATGCTGAATAAGCTATGATTATTCAATTATAGTAACATACAAAAATGAAACCCGGTTTTTTCCGGATTATTAAAAACTAAATCAAAACAACAAAATACAAATGGCCATTTTTAATTTTGTTAAACCAGATAAAATTGTTCTTCAGAAAGCAAATGATTTTGAAGCTCAATTTGAATTTCGTCCATTAGAGCCGGGTTACGGTGTAACCATTGGTAATGCGCTTCGCAGAGTATTATTGAATTCTTTGGAAGGTCATGCTATTACTGGAATCAATATTGCCGGAGCTGATCATGAATTTGCAACATTGAAAGGTATCACGGAAGACGTTACCGAAATTATTCTTAATTTAAAGCAAGTACGTTTTAAGTCAAAGATTGAAGGTGATGTAAATTCTGAGAAAATTACGCTTTCTATAAAAAATACAAACCAATTTACTGCTGGTATGATTGGTGATGCTTCTCCTTCTTTTCAGGTGATGAATCCTGAATTAATGATTTGCACTTTGGATAGTAATGCAAAATTGGAAATTGAAATCACTATCGGAAAAGGTCGCGGTTATGTTCCTGCTGAAGAACAAAAAGATAAGAGTTCTCATTTTGGATATATACCTGTTGATGCAATCTATACTCCGATCAAAAATGTAAAATATTTGATTGAAAATACAAGGGTAGAGCAACGCACCGATTTTGAAAAGTTAATCATGGAAGTGGTTACTGACGGAACGATTCATCCTGAAGAAGCGGTTAAGCAAGCTAGCCGTATTTTGATTCAACATTTGATGATCATCACTGATGAGAATATTACTTTCGATACGAAAGAAGATAAGAAAGAAGATTTAGTAGATGAGCAAACATTGCAATTACGCAAGATGTTAAAGACTCCATTGGAAGATCTTGATCTATCTGTTCGTGCTTTCAACTGTTTGAAAGCGGCTAAAATTAACTCTTTGAGTGAATTGGTACAATACGAGCAAGAAGACTTGATGAAGTTCAGAAACTTTGGTCAAAAGTCTTTGAGCGAAATAGATCAGGTGCTTCACGAAAGAGGATTAAGCTTCGGAATGGATTTAAGTAAATTGAAATTGGATGACGAGTAAATTAAAATCAATTTATTAAAGTAAAGATTTTTAATTTTCACTTTTGATTTTTAACTTAAAGTCCTTCATTTAATTATTATTAATTAACACCCTGTAATTCCTGACACGGTATAGGGTTATAAAAACAAATGTCATGCGTCACGGAAACAAAAGAAAAAACCTAAGCAGAACAGCTTCTCACAGAAGATCATTGTTGATGAACTTAGGTTGTCAGTTGATTACTCACAAGAGAATCACTACTACATTAGCTAAAGCAAAAGCACTTCGTACTTACATTGAGCCATTGATCACAAAAACCAAGGCAACTGAAAGCAAGGAAGTGATTATGCACAACCATCGTATTGTATTCAGTTACTTGAATGATAAACAAGCTGTAAAGGAATTGTTTACTGTAGTCGCTCCAAAAGTAGCAGGTCGTCCGGGTGGATATACCCGTATCATCAAATTGGGTGCACGTACAGGTGATAATGCAGAGTTAGCAATGATTGAATTGGTAGACTTCAATGAAGTATATGGCAAGGGAATTAGTACAGAGACTGCAGCTGCAGAACCTGTTAAAAAGACACGTCGTGCTGGCGGAAAGAAAAAAGCCACTGAAGCAGATGCTTCTGCAGATGAAACTTCAAGCGACACTTCTGCTGAAGAAACTACTGAAGCATAAAATTTCAAAAATAATTACATTTAAGTGCTCCGTTTTTTACGGGGCACTTTTTTTGCTATATATAGTTGGGGATGTTCCGCAAAGTCAGAAGTCAGAATTATACATAAAGATTTCATTTTTACTTTCCATTTTTTACTTTTAATTTTATTGAATGAAAATAGCTATCATAAATGGTCCTAACTTGAATCTCACTGGAATTAGAGAGCCGGAGGTATATGGGAATCGTTCTTTTGATCAAATGATGACGTATTTGCAATCTACCTTTCCTGGTGTAGCCTTTATTTATTTTCAATCAAATATTGAAGGGGAGTTAATTGATGAGATACAAAAAAGAGGTTTTGATTGTAATGGTATTATTTTAAATCCCGGAGGATATACGCATACTTCTGTTGCAATAGGGGACGCTGTTGCATCTATTACTGTAAAGGTTATTGAAGTTCACTTATCCAATATTATGGGTAGGGAGGAATTCAGGAAGATTTCACATGTTTCTGCCAAAGCACAGGGGCTAATTAGCGGGTTAGGAATGAAAGGGTATGAACTTGCTGTTCAATATTTTGTTTCAAATATTGATTAATCAATTTAGCTTCCATTTTTTCAAAATTTGCATTATCTCTTTTTTCATAACGTCGAATTCTTTGCGTTGTTCATTGATAAAGCTGTTGTTTTCTAATTTCCCCAAAACCTTATTCATTTCAGATTGATTTTCGTAGGTCATTTTTCTGAAAGGGTTCGTATAGTCTTTTTTCCTGGTTTCAAATACAAGATCATTTATGTTTGATTTTGTATTCAAGGTTTCCTCCAGTAATTGTTTAAATATTGTTGGAGTAAATGTTGCTGAGGATATTTTCCACAATTCTGACAAGCTAGCAGCTGCATGATTTAATTTATCATTTTCGTAATTATTACCTTGAGCAATATAAAACTGATGCACTTTATCCCAACTATTGATTTTGTTGTTTTTAATATTGTTTTTTAAACGTTCTACTTCTTTTTCCTGAATAAGTTGTCCGCCGATATTAATCCAATGGTTTCTTTTAGATTTAAATGACAAGTGTTTTTTTAAATCAACAAAATGTTGAATTTTTTTATTCTTTATTAATTCAAGTATCTGATTTCCTGCATACAATACAATCATTTGTTTATAAGCTAAAATGGATTCGCTTACTTTAATGACAATTGTTTTTCTTTTACTATTTTCCCATCCCTTAATTGACGCTTCATCTTTTTCATTGGTTTGTAAGCTTTCTAAAATATGTAATGCTTCAAACATTTCGTTGATGGTATCAGGACCCAGAAAATCAAATTCTATTTTTTGTATTTTTTCTGTTCGCTTGTCTCGGTCTTGGTATTTGTGAGCATTTCTAGAAAGAGCATACATATTGTACATAAACCAATAGGCAGGCATCACAACGAGTTGATCATTCTTTATATCATTGCTGATAAGACTGAATGGAATCGGAATATTTAATTCATAAGTGTAGTCTCCTTTAGAAATACAAGTAAAAGAAGCGAATTTCGAGTTGTGTTTTAAACTGACACATAAACCTGGCCAAAAGCCTCTGCCGGCAATTATCTCACCATCAGCACTCCTGCTGTTATGATTGCTTCCAAGGGTTGCACCGGCTGCAATATTGCTTTGTCCCATAACAAGGGATGCACATAAGAAAGAATTGTTGTGATGTTGTTCATGTGCATTAAATATCATGCTGTTTAATACTTCGCAACAGGAAATGGTGGAATTATTACCTAGATAGGAATTAATTAACCTTGCTCCATATTTTAGTTGAGAATGAGAAGCAACGATAAATCTGACTGCTTTAACGCCATAAAATATCCTGCATCCGTATCCAATAATACCATTGACTAGCTCGCAACCTTCACCAATTTGAGATTTTCTTTCTGCATCGCTGTTTATAGTCAGGTTTTTTAGTTTGTTGGCTCCTTTAATATACGCGTCGGAGCCAATATTGGTATCTTTAATAAGCCGACAATTTTTAATAATAGTTCTTTTGCCGATTTTACCATAATATCCTCTTTGTTTATCGAATTTTTTTTCGGTGAGTGTTTTGAATTTATTTAGCAATGCATCATCATCTCTGTATTTGCTCCACATATAGGCATCACCGGCCAGCATTCCATCAAATGGAATAATATATCTGCCACCATTTTCATTACAAACTTCAATAATCATTCTTTGGTTTTCATCCTCTTCACCTTCTTTTAGTATCCCATTTCCAAATCTTGCTTTTTCTGTAGTTGCTAATTCGTTTATATTTACCAGCATTACATCGTTTTCAATGATGTAATGACTCATGTAATTAACGTTATCAATACATACATTATCCCCTATATCGCAACTGATGATGGTGCTGTTGTATAGTCCAACAGGCATAATGAAATCATGAAATTCATGACATATTTCCTCGAGTTCACCTATTCTAATTATTCCAAAGAATCTACAGTTTTTAACAAGGGCAGGATTGAATTTTTTACTTACAGAAATATTTTTCCAGTTGTCGGAAGTGTTATTGTTGTTTTTTAAAACAGTAATTTGTTCAGCGGATAAAGGGTGATAATTTTTTACATTGTATTGTTGAAACCTAAGGTGATATTCATCTTTTCCCTTAGGTAAGTATTTTTTTTCTACAAAATGAAATCCAATTTGACTGACCGAACTTTTTTTGACAATATTCATAATAAAGCCTGGGTTTAAAAAATATATTCAGCGAACCTGGCTGAATAATTACAAGATAAACATTATTGCATAAAAATAATGGGCATGATCAATGAATTTTATCAAGGGTATAATTTATTCTTCGACATACTTTTTAATGATATCGCGCCATTTTGAATATCCTTTTCCATTTAAATGTAACCCATCTCCACAGTCATATTCGTGTTTTAAACTGTTTTCTTCCAAGAAATCAGTGAAAAGGTCGATGAATATTATTTTATTTTCTTTGCATAAAGATGCTGTTTTATTATTCAATTCTTTTACTTCATCTATTACATAGGAAAAAGGGAAGGTGTTTTGGTAGTATATTTTTGTAGAGGGGCTTTCTTGATGTATTTGATTGAGTATTTGTTTAATGTTAGCAAATGATTTCTCAACGGATATTGTACTATTAATATTTGCTTCTTTATTTAAAGACAAGTCGTTAATCCCTACTTGGAGGAAAATCTTCTTGGGATGACCTTTAGTAATTTGATTTAATCGATCAAGTATTTGCGAAGTTCTGTCTCTGGCAATTCCTCGGTTTATAATATTTTTGTTGTTAAAGAATTCAGGTAAGTCAAAAAATTCTGTTTGGCTGTCGCCTAAAAAAACAATTGAATTGGAATCAATTGGAAAGAGTGCATAAATATCTTGCCTATTAAAACTGTGAGACATCTCCACTTTCAGTTTCTTATCTAATGTTTTTTTTCTGTATCGAATGTAAAGCAAGAAAATGTTAGCTGTAATAGATAACAAGACAATGGAAAGGAATAGTTTTTTTTTCATTTTTCGGACATGTCAATTAAAGCCGGATCAATATTATGTGAGATTCGCAATGCTGTTTAAATATGAAAAGTAGAAATAGGATAATAAATTTAATCCGTTCATTCTATTCCACCGTTACACTTTTTGCAAGATTGCGGGGTTTGTCCACATCTATACCTTTGGAAATCCCTACGTAATAAGACATCAATTGAAGCGGTATTACTGTCAGCAAAGGAGCTGTAATTTCATCTGTAATAGGAATGGAAAAGAAATCATTGCTAAGTTCTCTGCTGATCATATCATCTTCATTAACAATCGAAATGATTTTTCCTTTTCGGGCTTTAATCTCTTGCATATTGCTGACTATCTTTTCATGATAGGGATCTTTGGTTGCAATGAATACTACCGGAAGATTTTCATCAACCAATGCAATGGGGCCATGTTTCATTTCAGCAGCAGGATAGCCTTCTGCATGGATATAAGATATCTCTTTTAATTTAAGAGCGCCTTCCAATGCAATGGGGAAATTGTAACCTCTTCCTAAAAATAAAAAATCTGAAGCGTTCTTGTATTTTTCGGAGATTTCTTTTATGTTTTCAGAATTTTTTAGAATGGCTTCTACTTTTTCAGGTATTTGTTCCAATTCGTTTAGTAAGGAGGAGTATCTTTCATCCGAAATACTTTTTTTGTGTTTAGCAATACTAAGCGCCATCATTATTAGTACGGCGAGTTGTCCGGTAAATGCTTTTGTAGACGCCACACCAATTTCCGGTCCCGAATGAGTGTAAGCTCCGGCATTGGAAATTCTGGCAATGGAAGAACCTACTGCATTTACAACTCCGAAAATAAATGCACCATTTTCTTTTGCTTTTTCAAGTGCTACCAAAGTGTCAGCTGTTTCTCCACTTTGAGAAATAGCTATGATTACATCTCCTTTATTGATTATAGGATTTCGGTATCTGAATTCAGATGCATATTCAACTTCTACAGGAATCCTGCACAATTCTTCAATGATATATTCTGCTACCAAACCCGCATGCCAACTAGTTCCGCAGGCGACAATCATTATTCTGTTTGCATTAATCAGGTGCTCAATATTTTCATCTATTCCGCTCATTTTAATAAGCCCTTCTTTTGCATATAACCTTCCACGTAAGCAGTCAAAAATGGTGCTGGGTTGTTCGAATATTTCTTTGAGCATGAAATGTTCATATCCGCCTTTCTCGATGGCAGCTAAATCCATATCAAGTTTTGTGATGTAGGGAGTTATTTTTTCATTTCCAAGGTTCTTTAAAATGAGTTCATCCGGTTTTACAATGGCGAGTTCGTAGTCATTGACGTAAACAACTTCTTTGGTGTATTCAATAATTGGGGATGCGTCACTTGCTAAAAAGTGTTCACCTTTGCCAATTCCTATAACAAGGGGACTTCCTTTTCTAGCAGCTATGATTGTTTCGGGATTACTTTCTTCAATTAATAAAATACAATATGCGCCTGTAACTCTTTTTAATGCAATTCTCAGAGCTTCTTCAATAGTGCAATCGTTGTTTTTTTGAATGTCTTCAATAAAGTTCAATAGTACCTCAGTATCTGTGTCACTTGTAAATGTGTAACCTTTTTTAAGCAGGTCTTGTTTAATAAGGGCATAGTTTTCTATGATACCATTATGTATCATGGCAATTTTTCCATTGGCGGAAGTGTGAGGATGTGCATTTCTGTCGCTTGGTTCTCCGTGCGTTGCCCATCTGGTATGACCAATGGCTAAGTGGCCAACTACATCTTTCCCTATCATCGCCTCTTCCAATTCAGACACTTTCCCTTTTTTCTTATACACATTCAGTTTGCCTTCATGAAGCAGTGCAACACCGCTGCTGTCATATCCTCTGTATTCTAATCTTTTCAGGCCTTTCAAAATGATAGGGTAGGCTTGTCTGGGTCCTGTATATCCAACTATTCCGCACATGATATTAAAATAAATATAAAATAAAAAGTAAAAATTTACAAGTAACAGTCTATCATCTATATTTTGAGATGAATATCAAATCACTAAGATTTAATATAAACTATTTCTCATTGCAATTTAAGCATTTTATGGGCAAACAAAGGACCTGAGATAGGGTAAAATTATGATTATAATAGGATTCCTTTTAAAAAGAAATAGGCTACAGAGAAATAAATGACAATTCCGGTAACATCCACCAATGTGGCTACAAAAGGGGCAGAAGAAGCAGCAGGGTCAAGTTTAAGTTTTTTAAGTATAATTGGAAGCATAGATCCCATCATACTTCCCCAAAGAACAATTCCAATCAATGAGAAGAAAATAGTAATTCCAAGGAGGTGCCAATGAGCACCATAATCAAATACATGAAGGTTTTGCCATAAAAATATTCTTAAAATTCCAATACTTCCTAGTATAACCCCCAATAAGAAACCCGTGGTTAATTCTCTTCTCATTACCCTCCACCAATCTGCAACAGTCAGTTCTCCAAGTGCCATTGCCTGAATAATAAGTGTAGAGGCCTGAGATCCACTGTTACCACCGCTGCTCATTATCAAAGGAATAAACAAAGCCAATACTGTTGCTGCTTCAATTTCATGTTGAAAAAACTGCATAGCCGATGCAGTCAGCATCTCTCCAAGAAAAAGTACAACCAACCAGCCTGCTCTTTTTTTGACAAGTTTTATGATGCTTATTTCAAGATAGGGTTCGTCCAATACTTCAGTACCACCAATTTTTTGAATGTCTTCACTGAATTCTTCATTGGCAACCCAAAGAATGTCATCAATGGTTACGATACCAAGCAGAATATTCTGATCATCAATAACGGGAAGGGCTACACGATTATTCATTTTAAATGCCTCGTTGGCAATTTCCTGATCATCATTGGCATTAAGAGCAATGAATCGGTCGTCCATGATTTCATTGACCTTGGCTTCAGGTGAAGCAAGAATGATATCCCTGATTCTGATATCATCCAGTAATTCTCCCTTGTAATTGATTACATAAATAACATCTATCGTTTCACTGTTCGTTCCGAATCTACGAATGGTTTCAATTACCTCTTTGACAGTATTGTATTCGTATACATATACATAATCAGGGTTCATCAAACGACCAACACTGTTTTCAGGATATCCTAATAATTCTAAAGTGATTTTTCTTTCATCCGGATCGAGGGTTTTGATGAGGTCTCGTACAACGCTGTTGGGTAATTCTTCCAAAAATGCAACTCTGTCATCTGCAGGAAGTTCATTGAGTAGTTCCGCTGATTTAAATCCAGGAAGGTTTTCAATGATTCTTTTTTGAACGACAGCATCCAGTATCTTAAATACTCCTGCCGCTCTGTGTATGGAAAGATGAGAAATGATTTGCGATTCATAATCCGGATTTTCATAAATCAAATCAGCAACATCACTGATGTTTTGATTGTTCAGAAATTCCTTTATTGCTAATTTGTCTTCGGAAGCAATTACTTCTTCAAATTGTTGTTGTAACGTTATGTCATCTAATTCCAATGCCATTCCAATAAGACAGTTTTAATAATAAAAATCAATTCCTTTTATTAAATTCGCTTTGGTTTGCAATTTACTTTATTATCTTCAGTTATACATGATTAATCAAAATTTATATATTGATGTAACGGAAAAAAAAGGAAGGGGAGTATTTACAAAATCTCAGTTGGAAAAAGACATTATTATTGAAATATCGCCGGTTATTGTCATGAGTCAAGAAGATCGTGCTCACTTGGACAAAACACTGCTTCATGATTATATTTTTGAATGGGGTAAACATCAGGAACAATGCTGTATGGCTTTGGGATTTATTCCAATGTATAATCATCATTATTCCAGCAATTGCGAGTATTTTATGGATTTTGATGAAGAATCCATCTTTATTAAAACTGTAAGAGAAATTAAAGCTGGCGAAGAACTTACTATCAATTATAATGGTGATTGGGACAATAAAGAAAAAATATGGTTTGATACAAATGATTGATAAGAATCTTTGAAATTCATTTTATGGATGATTTTTTTAAAACAATCAGTTGTCAATTCTCTAATGAACAAGTGTCACAATAATCGTAACATCTATTTTTTTTATAGTGTATTTTTAGTCAATCTTGATTAGGCAGTAATTTTACTAAACAAGAACATTGATTAGCTTACTTTACCTAATATTCTAAAGTGGTTACAATAAAAAATGCGAACTATTGAAATAGTTCGCATTTTTTATTGTAGATTATTTTTTATTTATTACTTGCAAAATCTCTTCTGATGATATTCAATGCAGCCCCTTCTTTAAACCATTCTATTTGTTGTTCGTTATAAGAATGATTGATATTTATTTCATCCGTGGTGCCATCTGTATGATTCAAAACCATTTTTAGTTTTTTATTGGGAGCAAACTCAGTCAATCCAATAATGTCAATGTTATCATCTTCTCTGAATTTTTCATAATCATTTTTGTCATCAAAAGTCAATGCAAGCATACCTTGTTTTTTAAGATTGGTTTCATGTATGCGTGCAAAAGATTTTACTAACACGGCTCTTACACCTAAGTGACGAGGTTCCATAGCTGCATGCTCTCTTGATGAGCCTTCGCCGTAATTTTCATCACCTACAACAATACTGCCTATTCCTGCGGCTTTGTACGCGCGTTGTGTTGAAGGTACAGTACCATGTTCTCCGGTCAATTGATTTTTTACATTATCTGTTTTGTCATTGAAATAATTGACAGCGCCAATCAATAGATTGTTGCTGATATTATCGAGGTGACCTCTGAATTTAAGCCAAGGGCCCGCCATGGATATGTGATCTGTTGTGCATTTGCCTTTTGCTTTAATCAAAAGTTTCAATCCTTTTAAGTCAGCGCCTTCCCATTTGGAGAATGGTTCCAGTAATTGAAGTCTTTTGCTATCAGGAGATACTTTTACTTGAACATTGCTGCCATCTGTTGCTGGTGCCTGATATCCGGGATCTTCAACAGAAAATCCTTTAGGAGGAAGTTCCGAACCGGTTGGAGGATCAAGTTTAACTTGATCTCCATTGGCATTGGTTAAAGTGTCAGTCAATGGATTGAAATTAAGATCACCTGCAATAGCCATTGCAGTTACAATTTCAGGAGAGCCTACAAATGCAAAAGTATTTGGATTGCCATCTGCCCTTTTAGCAAAATTTCTGTTGAAGCTATGAACGATTGTATTTCTTTCTGCTTTTTCTGCACCTAGCCTTGCCCACATTCCAATACAAGGACCACATGCATTGGCAAATACAGTAGCTCCAATTTTATCGAATGTTTCTAAGAAACCATCTTTTTCTATGGTATAACGAACCAACTCAGATCCTGGTGTGATGGTGAATGCTGCATTTAATTTCAACCCTTTTTCATCCACTTGTTTGGCTAAACTAACAGCTCTGCTGATATCTTCATAAGAAGAGTTGGTGCAACTTCCAATTAGACCTACTTCAATTTTGGTAGGCCAATTATTTGCAGCAGCCATTTCTTTCATTTTAGAAATAGGTGTAGCCAAATCAGGTGTGAATGGTCCATTTAAATGAGGTTCTAGTTCATTTAAATTTATTTCAATCACTTCATCAAAATATTTAGAGGGGTCTGCATATACTTCTGCATCGCCGGTTAAATGTTCTTTAATTTGATCAGCCATAAAAGCTATTTCCTCACGACCTGTGGCTTTTAGGTATCTGCTCATACTTTCGTCGTAACCGAAAGTAGAAGTAGTAGCACCAATTTCAGCACCCATATTGCAAATAGTGCCTTTGCCGGTGCAACTCATATTCACTGCACCTTCACCAAAATATTCAACAACAGCTCCCGTACCACCTTTAACAGTAAGAATTCCAGCTACTTTTAATATTACATCTTTGGGAGCAGTCCATCCATTTAATTTCCCGGTAAGTTTGATGCCTATCAATTTTGGCATTTTCAATTCCCAAGGTAATCCAGCCATCACATCACATGCATCCGCACCTCCAACACCAATGGCAATCATGCCCAATCCACCCGCATTAACAGTATGGCTGTCTGTTCCAATCATCATACCTCCAGGGAATGCATAGTTTTCGAGTACCACCTGATGAATGATACCTGCACCGGGTTTCCAAAAACCAATACCATATTTATTTGACACTGATGAAAGGAAGTCATATACTTCACTGCTTTCATTGATGGCTCTGTTTAAATCTGTTTTACTGTCAACTTTCGCTTCAATAAGATGATCACAATGTACGGTGCTTGGAACAGCTACAACAGCACGACCTGATTGCATAAATTGCAGCAAGGCCATTTGAGCAGTAGCATCTTGCATGGCAACTCTGTCAGGTGCAAAATCTACATAAGACTTCCCTCTTTCTTGAACTTCAGTTGCATTTCCTTGCCATAAGTGAGCATACAATATTTTTTCAGTTAAGGTTAATGGTTTGCCAACTACTTTTCTTGCTGCAGCAATTCTTTCTGGAAAATTGGCGTACACTTTTTTAATCATTTCAATGTCAAAAGCCATAATTTAAATTTTATATTTTGATGAATCTAAATCTTTGATTGTCAGAAAAATTCATTTAAAATTAATAATCATGCTAACCAACAGTTACAGGCATAATAATTATATATGAATAATTGAGCTGCAAAATTACTGAAATCATTGTAGGAATTTGATAAAAAGTGATAATTTTATAGGTATGGAAAAGATAAAATATTTTGTGGAGTGGCATATTTTCGGCGTTTGCACTGCCATTGGAGAAAAGATGGGAATTGCAACATCTATAATAAGAAGGTATTTTATTTATATATCTTTTCTGACCATGGGTTCACCATTAATAGTTTATTTGTTTCTGGCATTTTGGATGAATGTAAAAAAATACATTTTTGCTTCCAGGAGAAATCCAGTTAGGTATTGATATTTCTGACTTTGCCTTTGAAACTTGTTTTGGTGAATGTTTCTTCTAAAAATTAAACAACTCCCTTTTTTAGTATAACCAGTTTTTCCAGTAAAGGTTCCAATAAATCAAGTTGAAGCATATTGGCTCCATCGCTCTTGGCTTTAGATGGATTGGGATGTGTTTCAATAAATATACCATCTGCCCCTGTTGCAATAGCAGCTTTAGCAATGGTTTCGATTAGATGTGGGTTGCCTCCGGTAACGCCTGATGTTTGATTGGGTTGTTGTAATGAATGGGTACAATCCATTATTACCGGAACCTGATGTTCTTTCATCCAGGTAATGTTGCGATAGTCAACTATTAAATCCTGGTATCCGAAGCTGTTGCCTCTTTCGGTTAGCCATACCCGTGAGTTGCCTGCTTGTTTAATTTTGTCAACAGCGAATTTCATAGCAGGGCCGCTTACAAATTGACCTTTTTTTACATTGACAATTTTGTTTGTAGCTGCGGCTGCCAATAGTAAATCTGTTTGTCTGCATAGAAAAGCAGGTATTTGCAGTACATCCACATAATTTGAGGCAATATTCGCTTCTTCTGGAGAATGTATGTCAGTTGTAGTTGGAATATTATTTTCTTTTCCGGCCTGGTGAACAAATTCCAGGGCTTTGATATCACCAATTCCAGTAAAGGATCCAGCGCTTGTTCGATTGGCTTTTTTGTAAGAGGCCTTGAAAATGAAAGGTATTTGAAGTCTGTTACAAATTTCCGCAACCTTGTTGGATATACTCATCACCATTTCCTGATCTTCGACTACACATGGACCGGCAATTAGAAAGAAATTATTTTCATTAATATTTTGCTTGTTAAAAAGGCTTTTTAAATCTTGATTCATTTTGTAAAATTAGTCAATTATTTTTCTGCAAAATATACTTAACAATTACATTTACAACTTTAAATATCAATATTATGGTAAAAGAAAGAGTTTTGGTAATAGGTGCAAGTGGACAAATAGGCGTAGAGCTTACACTTGCATTGAGGAAAATATACGGGAACAGCAATGTTATCGCATCTGATTTGCGCGAAGAAAATGAACTATTGAAAGGGACAGGACCTTATGTTAGTTTGGATGTGATGAATAAGGAGATGCTCCATGTGCAAGTGATTCGTCAGGGGATAACACAAATTTATTTGCTCGCAGCGATACTGTCAGCTACGGGAGAAAAAAATCCCAATCTAGCCTGGAGTTTGAATATGCAAAGTCTGTTGAATGTATTGGATATTGCCAGAGAAGAAAAATTGCATAAAGTTTACTGGCCCAGTAGTATTGCTGTATTTGGGCCCACTTCACCCAAAGTAAATTGCCCGCAGCAAACGATCATTGAGCCCATCACAGTTTATGGAATCAGTAAATATGCCGGAGAATTTTGGTGTAATTACTATTTCAACAGATATGGGGTAGATGTAAGGAGTTTGCGGTATCCCGGATTGATTAGTTACAAAAGTGCACCTGGGGGTGGTACCACTGATTATGCAGTAGAGATATTTCATGAAGCCATTCAGGAAAAAAGGTATAATTGTTTTTTAAAAGAAGATACGTACTTACCAATGATGTACATGCCCGATGCGATCAGAGCAACGATTGAGTTGATGGAGGCGCCACTTGACAAAATATCTGTAAGAACATCCTATAACATTTCCGGAATGAGTTTTTCTCCAAAGGAAATTAGTAGTGAGATAACTCAACACATTCCAGATTTTAGAATTAATTATCATGCTGATTATCGACAGGCGATTGCAGATAGCTGGCCTCAAAGTATAGATGATTCCGTTGCAAGGAAAGATTGGGGTTGGAAAGAAGAATTTAACTTATCCAACATGACATCAGACATGATAAAAAATATTATTTATTAAGTAAAACATTATCAATTGTATATGAATTTAATACTATTATTATGTTTATAAGTTTGTTAATAAATTGTGGAATTTTAAAAATAATATACTACTTTTGGGGTATTACTTACCATTAAATTAAACTAAATCAAATGAAAAAGCTATCTATTTTATTTACTGCTTTTGTTGTGATCGCATCACAAGCAAATGCACAAGAATTAAAATCGAAAAAAGGAGAAAATTATCTGCCTGAGAAAGGGGATTGGTCAATTGGGTTCAACCCAAGCGGTTTATTTAAATATGTTGGAAATATTTTTAACGGTACTGATAATAATGATGCCCCTAATGTAGATTTTTTGAAAACGGGTGTTATCGTTGGTAAAAAATTTGTTACAGCTCACCAAGCAAACAGAGCAATTGTAAATTTGGATATTAATACCGGTAAAATTATTTCTCCAACTTACGCAAGAGATACTGCAATACCTAATCCAACTGTTGGAGAATCTCCAATATTAGCCCCACTAATATCTAGAACATTAACTGTAACCAATTCTAACTTTAATGTAACACTTGGTGTAGGTAAAGAATACAGAAAAGGTAAAACACGCTTACAAGGATTTTACGGAGCAGATGTTTTATTAAACATAAAATCAAGTAAAATTGACAGCGCTACTCAATATTTTAAAGGACCTTCGCAGTTGGGTTTTGGAGATCAATCTTCGTATAATAAAAGTGACTATATAAGATCTATCGCGCACACAAGTGGCCTAGGTGTAGGTTTTACTGTTCAAGGATTTATTGGAGCTGAATATTTTATTTTCCCAAAAATTGCTATAGGAGCTCAATATAATTATGGGTTGACTTTTAATTACCAGGCTTATAGTAAAGAAATTCACAAATTCACAGGCATTGGTATTCAGGGATTACCTGCTGCTTCTGATGCAGCGGCATATTATTCTGATTTTACCAAGCAAGGGCCAAAAGATAATAGAATTGGTTTAGGTGGTGTGGGTGTTGGTTCAATCAGTATGAATTTTTATTTTTAAGAATATTTAATTAAAGATTGTTTTTTATTTACTAACCAAAAACCAAACAAAATGAAAAAACTATTAATGATTGCCGCTTTTGCTGGTACAGCGTTTACAAGTAGCGCTCAATTTGCTAAAGGTGACATGTTTGCCTCAGGTTCAGTTGGCTATTCGTCATTAACCGATAACAATAATGATACAAAACAAACTTCGTTTTCCTTTAGTCCAAGTGTAGGATATTTTATCACTAATAATTTATCGCTTGAAGGAGAATTGCTTTTTGGTCAAGAAACATTTGAGGAAGTAAACTTAAAAACCATAAATGACAATTCGATGGGTTTTGGAATTGCTTCAAGATATTATTTCACTCCCGCCAATAAGTTTTCATTTTTTGGCAGATTAGGTGCAGCTTATGTTACAATAAATGATAAGGTTAATAAATTTAAGACTAATGCATTTGTTGTGGGAGTTTCACCAGCTATCAGTTATTTTGTTTCCGATAAGTTTGCTATGCAAGCTACTATTGGATCAATTAATTATAGTACTACGAGCTTTGACGTATCTGGGTCTAAATCTGTAAATGGGCTTGATTTAAATTTCAATTTATCTAACATTGCAGTTGGTCTGAATTATAAGTTTTAACTTATTGAATTAAATATCACTTAAATAAAACAAAGGCTGTCTAAATAGGCAGCCTTTGTTATTTTTAGAAAGTTTGAAGCTGATTAATCAAGATTTAAAATTAAGCACATCTTGCATAGAATAAATTCCCTTTTTTTCTTTCAGAAATTCAGCAGCCAAAACAGCTCCAAAAGCAAAGCCCTTTCTGCTGTGAGCAGTATGTTTTATTTCAATACTATCAATGTCTGAATCATAAGTTACAATATGTGTCCCGGGGGCTGGGTCAATTCTTTTGCTAACAATGTTTAGTTCTTCTGTATTCTCACTTATACCCAAAATCCATTTGCTCTTTCTTTTTATTTTTTCAAGTATTCCTTCAGCAATCGTGATGGCTGTGCCACTGGGTGCATCTTTTTTTTGGGTGTGATGAATTTCTTCTACTGTAATGTTGTATTCAGGTCTGCTATTCATTAAATCTGCTAATTGACGATTGATTTCAAAAAACACATTAACGCCTATACTGAAATTACTTGCGTATAAAAAAGCTCCATTTTTTTCCTTTCGATATTGTTCAATCTCTTCCCATTGATTTAACCAACCTGTACTTCCGCATACAACTGGAAGCCCTGCGTCAAAACACTTTTTAATATTATCTGCCGCACTTTCAGGCCCGGTAAATTCAATTGCCAGATCACATTTTTGCAAATTTTCTTTAGTAAACTCATTTATATTTTCAATAGAAATAGTCAGTGCAATTTCATGTCCTTTTTGCAATGCTATTTCTTCAATTGCCTTGCCCATTTTACCATATCCGATAATTGCTATTTTCATGATTTTAAATTAATACTATTTGTATCAAATCTATCTTTAAATAATTTTAAAAGCAAGATCTAATTTTCTAACTTATTTAATATTGAGTAAAAGGCTTAATCCGTTGGTATGCGCCGTGGGAGAATAGCCGGGTTTGAATTCAATACTAAGGTTATCACTTACATCGAAAGTTTTCAAATGTGCATCTACAGCGGCATCAGCGACATTTAATCCCCAAAAGAAAATAAAAAAAACTACACAGTAATCTACATCTTGTCTTACTTGATCTCTGAATGTTCTTATTCTCTCCGGCTGGTCTTTTACTGTATAATAGGGTTGTTTTATCAGATAGTCATTGGATGGGTCTCCATCTACTGCCAAAGTATAGGCGCTTCTGGCATCTTTGTATGTTTTGATATTTCGGTTAAATAAGTAAGCAGTTGTTCCCAATGCACCATAAACAAGCGGCAGTTTCCAGTATTTTTTGTTGTTAATTTGACCCCATCCCGGAATGATTGCAGAATGAATGATGGGAATGCGAGGGTTATAGGGGTTAGCTGAATTTATTGATTTACTTTTCTTTGCAGAAGCTGAAGTTTCATTCAGTTGGGCTGATGATAAAAAATGAGAGAACATCAACAAAAAAAATATTGAATGACTTTTTTGAAAAAGTAGCATCAGCTTACATTGATTTTTAATTTTTCGAGCAGCGCATTCAATTCATCAATTGAATAGTATTCAAAAAGTATACTGCCGTATCCTTTTTTATTGTGAGTAAGTTTAACCCTTGTGCCAAATTGTGAAGCAATGTTATTTTCAATTTTCTTATAGGTATCGGGAATGGGAGATTGCTTGGAAGATTCTTTCGCCGATTTGCCTGCCTGCATTTTTCTAACCAGCTCTTCGGTTTGTCTTACCGATAATTTTTTATTTTTGATTTCGTTGAAGATAAACATTTGCTTATCGGCCATTTCTATACTGATGATTGACCTAGCATGCGCCTTGCTGATTTCTTTGCTTCTTACGGCAATTTGAATAGCTGGAGGGAGTTTTAACAATCTGATATCATTGGCAACTGTACTTCTGTCTTTTCCGATTCTGTCTGCAAGTTGTTCTTCAGTGTAACTCAATTCATCCATGAGTCTTTTATAACTGATGGCTATTTCAATTGCATTTAGGTTTTCTCTTTGCAGGTTTTCAAGAAGCGCTAATTCGAGGATGCTGTCTTTATTGAGATCACGAATATAAACAGGTACTTCTTTAAGCCCAGCCATTTTTGAAGCACGGAATCTTCTTTCTCCTGCTATAAGTCTGTACCTGCCATTCGGTATGGTTGATACAGTTAATGGTTGAATGATTCCATGTAATTTTATAGAATCAGAAAGTTCTTTAAGGGCAGTCTCGTTGAAATCTGTTCTTGGTTGATGCGGATTTACATCAATTTTATCCAAAGATACATTCATGGTGCCGGTAGACTTTTCAATCACTTCATTTTTCAAACTACCTGAAGTGTTTTTTAATTCGGCATCAATATTCTGCAACAGACTTCTGATTCCTTTTCCTAAAGCGTCTGATTTTTTTTGCATGGGTTTTGTTATTATGTTCGTAAGTATCAGCAAAAGTCATGATAGGAAATCAAAAATCAATTGATGATTTTATCTTCCTGTTTGATTTTCGTCATGTTGTTTTTTTGCAGTATTTCTTTTGCAAGGTTAAGATAATTTACAGCACCCTTACTATCCGAATCATATAGGATAACAGGTTTTCCTACACTGGGTGCTTCGCTTAATTTGGTATTTCTGTGGATGATACTGCTGAAAACCATGTCTTCAAAATGTCGTCTTACTTCACTTACTACTTGGTTGCATAATCTTAAACGTCCATCGTACATGGTCATCAATATACCTTCAATTTTTAGCTCTACATTCAATCGGTTTTGAACAATCTTAACGGTATTCAATAATTTCCCCAATCCTTCTAATGCAAAAAATTCTGTTTGTACCGGAATAACAACGCTATCGGCTGCCGTCAATGCATTTACGGTAATCAGACCTAAAGAAGGAGAACAGTCAATGATTACAAATTCATAATCATCGGAAATAGATTCAAGTGCTTTTTTTATAACCATTTCACGATTGGGATATTCAATCATTTCTATTTCTGCCCCAACCAAATCAATATGCGAAGGAATTAAATCAAGATGAGGAATTGCAGTCTTAAGAATCACATCTTTAGCTTCAGCTTCATTGACCATACAGTCGTATAAGCTTTTGGTGATATTTTGAAGATCAAATCCAACTCCCGTTGTACTGTTTGCCTGAGGATCGGCATCTACAAGTAAGGTTTTATATTCCAGTATAGCAAGGCTTGCAGCTAAATTTATTGCTGTGGTTGTTTTTCCTACCCCTCCTTTTTGATTGGCTACGCCAATAATTCTTGCCATATAATAATTTATGCTATTTTATATAATGCAAAATTCGGTGATTTTTTTCTTTATTTTATTTAAAGTTATTAAGACATCCGAAACTAAAGTTAACAAATGTAGGTAATCGATTTAAGATATTGAACAATAATGCTTTATAAATGTTATTGTATGATATTGTTATTTATTTGTCAAATGCAATTTTTATAAAAATTCAAGCCGAAATTTGCACATTACTCGAATTGAAATTTTTGGCCAATTTATTATCCATTACTTCCTAAATTAATTCCATGCGATCAACTTCTGGAGTCTTTATTTTTATATTAATACTATTAGTCCTTGACCTCTATGTTTTTCAGGCAATTAAGCTGGTAACCCACAACTCTCTCTTCCGAACAAAATACATTATTAATTCAATCTATTGGGGCCTAACTATTCTATCCATATTAGGGTTTCTGATGTTTGTATATACACCTCAAGATTTTTTGGGGAAAATTGTCCGAACTTATCTTTTTGCAATTATCATTGGATTGTTACTTGCTAAATTTCTTGCTTCTTTGTTTTTGATGATAGATGATGTGAGAAGAATGATACAATGGTTGCTGCAAAAAATTTCTGTGTCAAGAGGTATTCAAAACAATCCAGAAGAATTCATTTCAAGATCTGTATTCCTTAGTTGGCTTGGATTAACAGCCGGCACCGTTCTGTTTGGAAGTTTGTTTTACGGTTTTAGAAATAAATATCAGTACAAAGTAATCCGCCAAAAATTGTCCTTTAAAAATTTACCTGCGTCTTTTCGCGGACTGAAAATTGTTCACATCAGTGATATTCATAGCGGAAGCTTTACAGATAAAAAAGCGGTGGAGCATGGGGTAGAAATGATCATGGCTCAACAAGCAGATTTGATTTTATTTACAGGAGATTTGGTCAATGATAAAGCTTCTGAAATGAATGATTTTAAAGATGTTTTTTCTCGCCTGAAAGCGCCAATGGGCGTATATTCTACATTAGGCAATCATGATTATGGGGATTATGTACAATGGCCGAATGAAGGAATCACTAAAGAACAAAATCTTGAAAACTTAAAAAAAGTGCAAGCTGAAATGGGGTGGAGATTGTTGATGAATGAACATGTTGTATTTGAAAAAGATGATGAGAAAATTGCGTTGATTGGAATTGAAAATTGGAGTGCAAAAGGTCGTTTTCCAAAACACGGAAAAATGGATAAAGCATATCAGGGTGCTGATCAATATCCTTTTAAAATATTGATGAGTCATGATCCCAGCCATTGGCACGCCCAAGTTAGAACTCAATATCCTGATATTGATCTTACCCTTAGTGGTCATACGCATGGTATGCAATTTGGTGTGGAGATTCCCGGCTTTAAATGGAGTCCTGTTCAGTATATGTATAAAGAATGGGCGGGTTTATATGAAGAAGACAATAAGAAATTGTATGTTAACAGAGGATTTGGGTTTATTGGGTATCCCGGAAGAGTGGGAGTGATGCCGGAGATAACGGTAATTGAGTTGAAGTAATTTTTTATTTATTAGCCCACCATTTAAATGGTGAAACAAAAGAAAATCTCTTAAATCTACATTGGATAATGTTTTTTTAACGCCTCAATAATGTTGTAAAATGACTTTTAAATGAAACTTTTACAATTACTTTTTTGTTGATTTTATGGTCAACTTTTTTAGTATAATACATTTAATAAAATAGCCCACCATTTAAATGGTGGGCTAATAAAAATAGCGGACGAAAATATTTTAAAACTGCCTTCTTTCTCTAGGGGCGTAATTTCTTTTTCTTCCTTCATCTGTTGGCTTTCTAAAGCCACCATCTGCTTCATTCATTCTTACAGTTCTGTTATTGTAACGTTTGCCGTCAATGGCTTTAATCATTTTTCCTGCATTGGATTTATCTACTTCAACCCAAGTGTTCATTTCCCTCATGTCTATCTTACCCAAAACTTCTTTTTTCAAATTGCTCTCGTCCAATATGTATTGCAGAAAACTGGCTTTATAGAATCCATCCTTTGTTCCCAGATTTATAAATAATCTAGTGAATCCATTGTCCCTTCTGTTGAAATTTCTTTCACCTCTGTCATTTCTGTTTTGAGGGGCCCCTCTTTCATTCACCATATTGCGATTGCGCGTGTCCATTCTTACATTAAGATCGTCTGCGTTTTCATAATATTTCAGGAAATGATCAAATTCCAAAGCAGCAACTCTTTGCAATACTTCTTCCTTGGAAACATTTTCAAATTTTTGCATCAAATCTGGAAGATATGTTTCGTAATCTCCGTGTGAAATATCTGTTTGAATCAACTTGTCCATGAAGTGGAAAAATTGTCTTCTACAAACTTCCTTTCCACTTGGTATATCTACTTTGTGAAAAGTAGCATTGATCATTTTTTCAAGTTGTCTGATTTTGAACGTTTCTCTTGTGTGACAGATGGAAATACATATTCCGCTTTTCCCTGCTCTGGCTGTTCTTCCGCTTCTGTGTGTATATACTTCCATATCATCAGGCAACTCATAATTTATAACGTGAGTAATGCCATCCACATCAATGCCTCTTGCTGCAACATCCGTTGCTATAAGTAATTGAAGGACTTTGCTTCTGAATCGTCCCATCACTTTATCACGTTGTTGTTGGGTTAAATCGCCATGCAATGCTTCGATATCATATCCGTTTTTTGAAAGTCTTTCAGAAATTTCTTGTGCATCAGCTTTTGTTCTGGTAAAAATGATGCCATACATTCCCGGATTGAAATCAATCAATCTCTTGAGCGTTTCATATCGTTGATGTGCAGCTGTTAAGTAGTACTGATGATCTATATTTACATTTCCGCTGTTCTTTTTCCCAACTGTGATTTCTTTAGGGGAAGTCATGAAATTTTTTGAAATAGCCCTTACTTCCGGCGGCATGGTAGCACTGAATAACCAAATACTTTCTCTGTTAATGGTATTCTTCAATACGAAGTCGATATCGTCTCTGAATCCCATGTTCAGCATTTCATCTGCTTCATCCAAAACTACATACTTCACTTTCTGTAGGTCAATGGCTTTTCTTTCAATAAGATCAATCAATCTTCCAGGTGTTGCTACTACTATTTGAACTCCCTGACGAAGATTTCTAATTTGCATAGTGATAGATGCACCTCCATAAACTGCTTCAGTGTTAACGCCTTTTAAATATTTTTTAAAAACAAGTAAGTCATTGGTTATTTGCAAACAGAGTTCTCTGGTAGGACAAACAATTAGAGCTTGCGGAAATTTATCTGCAGCATTTATTAGTTGTAAAAGAGGAAGACCAAAAGCAGCAGTTTTACCTGTACCGGTTTGCGCCAAACCTACAAAGTCCATGGTGCCTGAAAGTAAAACAGGGATTGCTTGTTCTTGAATGGGGGTTGGATTTGTAAATCCTAAATCGTTGATTGATTGTAAAATTTCGGGTTTTAGACCCAATGATTCAAATGTATTCATTGTTTTGTTTTAATGTAAAGACCCCTTATTGCTATAGCAACAAGCATGTGGTCCAAAAATGATTTTTGATGGTCACATGTAATGCTTCGGGCCGTTGGAGAGAAAAAATCTCGGAGAGAAAAGTTTAACTTAATACCTGCTTTCAACAGCAACTGAGCATGTCATGTAATTCTCAGTTTTAATAATTCTTTGCAAAGGTAAGTTATTTTTTTGAAAAGCTGAATTTTATTGTTATAGTTTCTACAAACTACTGAAAATCAGTGAATTTAGAGGTTTATACAAAGAAATACACTTGTGTAATTATCAATTTATCATTACATTGTTTATTGATTAATAATTAATTTGTTCACTTTTAAAACAATTATATGCTTAAAAAATATTTATGCTGCTTTTTCGCTTTTATTTTCCTTTCAACTGTAGCATTTTCTCAAGGGCTACATATTGGAGCAAAAGGGGGAACTGATATCCAAAAAATTGATGGCAATAATTTCAATAGCAAATTTGCATTTGGATATCATTTTGGAGGTTTTGTTCAATTTAAATTGTCTTCTACATTTGCTATTCAGCCCGAGCTGTATTACAGTGAAGTGAATTTTGATACTGCCAATAACTTTTCTCAAACTTATCAATCAATCGATATTTCAAAAATCAAGTTTGGGTATCTCAATTTGCCTATTTTATTGAATATAAATCTTTCGAAAAAATTTGCTCTGCAGGCAGGTCCTCGTTTTGGAATTCTATCTAAAAGTAATTTATCAGTGAAAGATCAGGCTAAGGACGCAATCAAGTCAGGTGACATAGCAATGGTGGGAGGAGTTCAGATAAAGCTTTCCAGTTTATATGTTTATGGCAGGTATCAGGTAGGATTGAATAATATCAATGATGCAATTTCTTCAGATAAATGGAAAAGTCAGTCACTGCACATCGGAGTTGCTTTGAAATTATTTTAATTATTTTCTGATAATTTGTATCGTCCCATCATCGTTGATGCTGATGATGGAACTTGGATTGGCGGGTGTTAGATCATCTTGTCTGTATTGTACTATATAGTCAACCCCCTTTTTTATTTCAAAATCTATATCACAAAATAAAGCCGGTGTAGGATAGCCGGAAATATTAGAAGAGGTAGATACTATAGGTTTTCCGAACGAACCAATCAGCTTTTGACAGAAATTGTCTTTTGCAATTCTTATGGCGATACTGCCGTCTTGATTGATTATGTTTTTTGCAAGATTTTTTGCTTTTTTATAAATAACTGTTACTGGCTTTTGAATTCCTTTTATATAATCAAATATAAGTGGACCGGCGTCATCGCAATAATTTAAAATATCTTCTTCATTTGCCACAAGAATAATCATGCTTTTGCTTTCTTCTCTTTTTTTAAGTTGATATATTTTTGCAACTGCCTCTTCATTAGTGGCATCGCAACCAATACCCCATACGGTATCTGTAGGATAAAGAATCAATCCTCCTTTATTCATTACTTTTATACAAGCTTGTATGTCATCATCAATCATCATTTCTTACATTTTTATAAACATCCATAACTGCGTTGGCGCAATGTTCATTTGTAAATTTTGCAGCTTGCTCAATTCCTTTTTTTATTAATAATTCATTGTCATTCGAAATAACAGTAGCCATTGCATGGGCAATTTCTTCAGGATTAAAAGGATTTACATAAATAGCAGCGTCCCCACCAACTTCGGGCATGCAAGAAATATTGGAAGTTATGACTGGTAATTTGCTTGCTAAAGATTCCAGGATAGGAATGCCGAAGCCTTCAAATATGGAAGGGTAAATCATTGCAGTAGCAGACTGATAAATTGCCGGAAAATCAATAAAAGGTATAGGTTTGCCATTATTCATTTCTTCAGAGAGGAAAATTATTTTTTTTTCAAGATTGTTTTTTTCGACAAAGTCTTTTACAGTTTGAAGATATTTTTTTCCAGATCCAATGACTACTAATGGAGGAAGTGATTTGTCAGAGTTTATTTGTATTGCTTTGCAAATGCCTAATAAATTCTTTCGTTCAATTACTGATCCGACGTACAAAAAATACTTTTCCGGTAAATTATATTTTAATTGAATCGCATTTTTATCATCAGAACTTACTTCTTTGTAAAAGGATGTATCACAACTTTGATAGCACACTTTTATCTTGCTTTCTTCAATGTTGTAAAATTCGATGATGTCATTTTTCGTTTGTTCGCTGATTGCAATAATGACGTTTGAATTCTTGCATGCATTTTTGAATTTTCTTCTGTAGATACTTATGTCAATTGAATTGTATTGTTCAGGATATCTCTCGAAAATCAAATCATGAATGGTGGCAACAGATTTTATATTGGTATGTTCAATGCCAAAAGGAATCTCGTGGCTTAACCCATGGAAAATGTCAATATTGTCTTTAATCAGGTCTTTTTTTACCCAGCTGCTTCTCCACAACGATTTGAAGTATTTTTCAGGAAATGCTGTTGGAGTCTTTGTTTGTAGATTTTTATACAGCGACTCATTGAATAAGCTTGTCACTTTGGGAGCATACAAATAATATTCGTTATCAGGAAAGTTGGTGCACAATGAATCTACCAGGGTTCGACTATAGTTGCCCAAGCCTGTTCTGTTTTGATAAATCCTTTTGGCGTCAAAGGCAATTTTCATTGCAAGATTTTATACTAACAAATATAAATCCAATCTATTGAAATTATGTTTTAAATTTTCCGATAAGATAAGTATGTTCGCAAAAATTATTTTATGGAATTGAAATCATTAATAGCTGAATCTTGGGAAAATAGGGCGTTATTAAAAGAAGAAAAGTATGCTGATGCTGTTAGGGCTGTAATAGAAAAAGTTGATAAGGGTTTGTTGCGCACTGCGGAGCCTGTAAATGAAATTTGGCAGGTTAACGAATGGGTAAAACAGGCTATACTCATGTATTTTGCTATACAGCCTATGGAGACTCATTCACTTCCACCATTTGAGTTTTATGATAAAATGAAATTGAAATCCAATTACGCATCCTTGGGTGTGCGGGCTGTACCACATGCGGTAGCTCGCTATGGTGCTTTTATCTCTAAGAATGTAGTACTGATGCCTTCTTATGTTAATATCGGCGCTTATATTGATGAAGGTACCATGGTAGACACATGGGCAACAGTTGGCAGTTGTGCGCAAATAGGAAAGAATGTACATTTAAGTGGTGGAGTTGGTATTGGCGGTGTGTTAGAGCCATTACAGGCTAGTCCGGTTATTATTGAAGATGGTTGCTTTATTGGTAGTAGATGTATTGTTGTTGAAGGTGTTAGAGTGGAGAAGGAAGCTGTGTTGGGAGCCAACGTTGTATTAACTCAGTCTACTAAAATAATTGATGTCAGTGGATCATCACCCATTGAGATGAAAGGCGTTGTCCCCGCTCGTAGTGTAGTCATCCCCGGTAGTTACCTTAAGAAATTTCCTGCAGGAGAATATAATGTCAGTTGTGCACTGATTATTGGAAAAAGAAAATCTAGTACTGACTTAAAAACAAGTCTGAACGATGCATTGAGAGATTTTAATGTGTCAGTTTAAAGTTAAAACTATATCTTATTAAAACAAAAGTCATCCGATTAGGGATGACTTTTGTGATTAGTATCAAATAATATTAAAATGTAGTGGAACCATCTGCTTGGTAAGTATAACGGAATGTATAATAACGAGAATCATAAGTTTTAATGCTATCCGAAGCTGAAATAGATGGGGTTGTACCGCCTTTATAATAATTTAAAATCTCGACTTTAGCATATTTTCCATTGGCTGTTTTGATTACCAATGTTCTTCCAGGTGTCGCTGTTACTATATTATTTGGTCCATCATAACTGTACCATCCTTTTCCTGAACCCTTTGTGATGGCATAAGCGGGAGCGTTATCTGTTTTGAAAGTAGAATCTGCAGAAACAGATGTTAGGTCATCAAATAAACCTGTATATACATATGCTCCTCCATTACCAGGTCCGCTCGTTCCACAATTTACTCGAATGGTTGTTCCTCCAAACGCTAAGTCCCAATTAGAGGTAGCAGAATCCGAATTGCTGACCCTGGAGTTAGATGCAAGACTAAAGAAACTATACTTACCTGCTCCATAAGGCCCTTGCCCACCCATACCAATGATAGTGTCAGCATCAAGATTTCTAACTGTTACGATTTTTCCGTTTACAGTAACGCTGTAATCATTTACGCCGGGACCTGCAGGTGTTATAATATTTGAATCTTTTTTACAAGCGCTGAATAGAATGGCGGACACTGCCACTAAAGTGATGATTTTTTTTTTCATGTTGGTTGTTTTATTTAAGTTTAAAATTTGCTGTAACATATATCATTCTTCCCTGAAGATTTGGTAGATAAGTTGCGTCCTGGTAATTGAGCATATTATCCATGCCTATATTCATTGAGATGAGTTTATTTATTTTCTTTCCTGCTGATAAATTGATTAGCGTATAACTATTGGCTGCCTCATCATTGGTGTTGATTAGTCCATTTCCGTCCTTATCTGATACATACCATTTGGATTTATACATGAGTCTTGCTGTTGCAAAAAAATCATGTTTGTTTTCATAACTGAGTTTTATGTTTGCCATGTGCTTGCTTCTGTTAGGCAATCCAACGTATTCACTCTTTACAAGTAATCGGCTGATTCCGTCATTGTTTCTTGTATATACTTTTTTAGAATTAATATTCTTTATATCGTCTTTGTCAGCAGTCAATAGATACTGATACCCGGATGATACTTTCAATTGTTTGGTTAATTGCCAGTTTAATTCAGCTTCTCCTCCTTTTGTGTAAGCATTTTTGATGTTGATGTAGCTGAATATTTGAGCACCATTTGCTTTAGTGGCAACTTGTCTTACATCTATCAATGCTTCAATGTCATTTCTAAAAAAATTAAAATTGAATAACATTTTTTTTGTTATTGCTATGGTACTGCCAATATTGATTCCTGTAGAATATTCAGGTGTTAATGCAGTTAATTTATAGAAGTCATCTTTTATTTCACTGATTTGACCAAGAGACTGTATTTGGTTGATGATTTTAACTGCATCTATTGATCCAAAAACAGAGTAGCCGCCAGCTGCATTGTTAGTGAAATTTAAATACAACTGTCTGAAATCAGGAGCTTTAAATCCACGACCAATAGAGGCATTGAAACTTATTTTTTTATTGATGCTATACCTTGCTGCTAATTTTGGACTAAAGGCTGCTGCAAATAATTTGTTGTGATCATACCTCATGCCTGCGATAATGGTCATCTTATCAAATGGCATCCATTCATTTTGTATAAAAGCGGAAATGATGGTGTTGTTTTTTTTGTTTTTAACATTGTCATATCTGGTTGAGTTGGCTTCATCTGCACTATAGCCTGCACCAATAGCTAATCTGTTTTTTTTCCAGTTGAAATCAGTTTGATTCTCTGCTCTTAAAAAATTTTGTCTGAATTCGTCATCATAAATACTATCCGGCTTATCTGTAAAGGATAGTTTTTGAGAGCCATTGTATTGTGTTTTGTATAAACGAAGCGTTGATTTTATTTTGTTGTTGAAATTGTGAGATAGGGTTGGGTTAATATTTAAATCACTATTTGCTTCTCTTCCATAAGAATTACTGATGCTTCCTAAATTCCCTACTGATAATTCCTGTTTGATGTAATCATAACCATGCCTGACAGTTAAATTCAGATTTGTTTTTGATGAAAAACTATGATTCAAGTGAAATTGATTGGTCAATCGCCAAATTGGCTGAGGAACTCTTAAAGTAGAATAGGGTCTATAGCTGATACCGTCAATGTAAAATGAATTACTTGAGAATCGAAGGGAAGTTTTTTTGTAAACAGTACTTCCGTTAAAATTGAAATCCACATTTTTAAATACTTCTTTGTCTGTAGGAGCAATCCATCCTTTGTCAGGATTTCCAAATCCATATCTAATATTGGTTTCTAATGATTTTTTATAAGAATCTTCCGTAATGATATTTACAACCCCTGCCATCGCTTCTGAGCCATACAAACTGGATGATGGTCCTTTGACGATTTCAATTTTTTTGATATTGCTGATGCCAATTCTGTTGATATCAAGCACTCCTGCAGTTCTGCCCACCAAGGGTTCTCCATTCAGCAGCAGCAATGTATAGTCAGGGCTTAATCCCTGCATTTGAATTCCTGCACCAAAGCCATTGGTTAGATTTAATCCTGCTTGTTCTTGCAATATATCTTTTAAACGTAGAGAACCGGCTTGATTGATTGTTTTTTTGTTGATTACAGAGACAGGAACAGCAACATTGCCCAATTTATTTTCTGTTCTTGTTGAAGTAACGACAATTTCATTCAGGATTTTAATTTCACCAGAACTGTCTTTTTGAGCAAAAAGATTGGATGATAAAAAACTAAATAGTATAATTGAAAATGTCTTTGTCATGGATAATCGAGGCGCAAATTTGCACCTAATTATCAAATAAACGATCATGAAACTGTCACGTTTTATCCATTGTCATCAAATATGACAAATTGATGACAAAATAAAAAAGCTCTCCAAATTGAAGAGCTTTTAAAAATTGTTTTATTTCTGTTTTATCCATTTATTCTAACAGAGTTGCCATTTACCGTAACAGTGTATTGTTTTAATGGAGTAGATGCAGGGCCTTGTGTTACAGCACCCGATGTGTTGAATTTTGCTCCATGTCTCGGGCAATAGAATTGATTGTTGTTATTCTGGTACTGTACATTCGCACCTTCATGCGAACATGCAGCAGCAACAGCAATTAAATTGGCTGAACTTGTTTTAGCTATAATCACTCCGTTTAAATAAACATAGCCACCTGCATTATTTAATGCTGGATATAGTGTCAGATCAATTGTGAAATCTACCGTAGGGCCACTTACTGAATCTTTTTTACAAGAACCAACACAAGTTGCCACAAAAAGAGATGCGGCTGAAAAGCCAATTGATGATAGAAATTCTTTTCTGTCCACTTGTAAAATTTGAGGTTAATTAATTAGTGTATAAGTGTCCTGCATTAACCCAGTTTGTAATAGCTTGGCGGTCTGCTAATGATAAAGGGCCAGAAGTTGGCATAGATTGTTGGGTAACACAGGTAGTTTGAATCATATTCCATGAACTTACAATATCGCATTCATTGTCAAAGTTATATCCACGCTGAATTTGCCCGTTTAAATGACAATTGTTACCACCGCAATTATTTCTGATAATGCTTCTTACATTTTTGAAATTAATTCCGGCTGTTTCACCTACAGTAACAGATTTAGTATTTGTGCAACCATTTGCATCTTTCACACCAATTGTATAGGTGCCTGCAGTTAATCCTGAAAGTATATTGCTAGTTTGATATGCACCACCATTTTTGTTGTATGTGAAACCAGTAGATCCTGATGCAGTAACTGTGATGGATCCCATTATTACGGAAGGACAAGCGGTGTAATCCGTTACAGTTTCCGTTATAACGATGTTTGTATTAGTGCAGGGATTAGTAGGAGTAGGAGTAGGAGTAGGGGTGCTGGATTTTTTGCAACTTGAATTAACATAAATCATTCCTGTAATTACAACAGAAAGTACTAAGAATTTTTTTTTCATTTTTTGGAGTTTAAATAAAAGGTTAATTAGCAATTGTTTGTTGAAAATATATTCTGTAAAATACAAAAATGACTCAACAACGAAAAATTCGATTTTCGAGTTAACATGTATTTAACAATGGAATTTGAAAATATTATGATATTGTGGAGAAGCTAGTAATAATTTTTTCTGTAAGCTTGGTTTCAATCATCTTACAGGCAATGTTTATCATGTTTTTAAATGCAACGGAAGAAGAAATGCCGTGCCCAATGATAACGGGTTTAGATACACCCAATACAGGAACACCTCCATAAGCTTCAAAATTGAAACGGTTGAAATGTTCGTCATCAATATTTCTGCGTTTAACAATATCATGAACGCTTTCAGCCATTTTTAGCAACACATTTCCGGTAAAACCTTCGCATACCATTACATCTGCTTTATTTAGCAAAATGTCTCTGCCTTCAATGTTGCCGACAAAATGAATCTGATTGTTTTCTTTAAGAAGGGGATAGGTGGCTTGTGCAAGAAGATTTCCTTTGCCCTCTTCTTCACCTATATTTACAAGACCAACTTTTGGATTATTGATATTGAGAATGTATTCAGCAAACAAGGAACCCAATATGGCAAATTGGTTTAGATTTTCCGCTTTGCAATCTGCGTTTAAACCAACATCAACCAATAATCCCAAACTTCCGTCTTCTCTCGGAATGTAAGCACCAATGGTTGGTCTTAACACACCCGGAATTGCTTTTATGCTGAACAAAGAACCCACCATCATGGCGCCGGTGTTTCCAGCACTGATGAAAGCATCAATTTTTTCTGTTGCCAATAAATGAAAACCGATAGCAATGGAGGAGTCTTGCTTTTCTTTAAGCGCTTTGGTAGGATGCTCGTGCATTTCAATCACCTGAGAAGCATGAATGATTGAGTATAGGGATGGAGACAAAGAATATTCACTCAAATATTTCGCAATCTGGGGTTCATCTCCAATCAATATCAAATGAGTGTCTTGAGGTGCGCTTTCAAAAAAAGCAAGCACACCTTTGACCGCTTCATACGGGGCAAAATCGCCACCCATCATGTCCAGACCGATTCTAATCATGGGAAAATATTAAATTAAAAATTCCAAAATCAAGACGGAAATAAATCAATCCATGATTCTGGAATTAATAATCTTAGTAGAATACTATGCTTTTAGAGGAGCTTTTTCAGCAACCAATTTACCCTTGTAGTACAATTTACCTTCGCTTACATGTGCGCGATGGCGAACATGTGTTTCACCGGTTGTTGCATCCTGGCTCAATGTAGGCTCTGTAGCTTTATAATGTGTTCTTCTTTTAGCACTGCGTTGTTGCGAATGGCGCCTCTTTGGATTTGGCATGACTTTACGTTTTTATTGTTATACTATACTTTTAATTATCTTTAAATTTATCTAATCCTTTCCACAAAGAATTGAAATTGTTATCTTGATGTTTCGCTTCCATCTCTTTCAATTTTTGAAGAACTTCATTGTTGCATTGTGGACCTCCCATTTCTTCCGGACTGCACATTTTTTGCATGGGTACACTCAGCATTGAAAATTCATACAACCAGTCTTCAAGAGAAAGATGACTTTCGTTTCTTGATATGTAAAAAACGTCGGGGTCTTCTTCCTGTTCATTCATCTCCTCAGGGTTTTCTACCAACTTAACCAGCATTTTAAATTCGTCCCAAAGATTGATGTTTAATGAATTTCCACATCTGTCACAGGTCACTTCGGCTTTGCCTCCAATTGAAAAATTCAGTATTATGAAACCGGTATTTTTTTCCAGTGTCATGTTCACTATAACTTTAGGATGAAGAAAATCCTGTGCACCTTTTTCAACAAAGAACTTTTCATCTAGCTCAAAAACAAACTCATGAATACCGGGTTTTAACCCTACAAACGGAATCTCGAAAACCCTCTTCTTACCCATTGCGTTCGTTTTTAAGGAGTGCGAAGTTACATTAATTTATTCAATTTGTGTATTTGTGAGCCACTTTTTATGGAGAATTGTATAATAGGGGCTATTTTCGAACAAATTTCATCCTTTAATATTTTATGTATTACATAAAGTATTAATCATTCACTCCAATTGTGTTAATTATTGTAATGTGATAGCCAGGAAAAATAACATATTGATAATATTAATTATTCTAAGTGTTGGGATACATTTCTATGCTCAAAATGAAATAAGGGTTGAATTGCAATATTCCAAATTGGTTTACCCGATTATTTCCAAGTTTTTGCGTTTGATATTCGGATGGATTCCCATTAGCATAGGCGATGTATTTTATTTGATATTAAGTTGTTGGTTGATTTGGATAATAGTGAATTTTTCTAGACGAATCATTTTTCGAAAACCAGGCAATTGTTCATTCAGGGAAAGTATATTTAAAATAGTAGGGCTGTTGTTAACAATCTATATTGTTTTCAATTTTTTTTGGGGAATCAATTACAGTCGTAGGGGAATATCTTCACAGCTTGAACTTAATGCCGGTCAATATGATTCCATTCAATTGAGACGTATCAATCAACTTTTATTGCAGAAAGTAAATGAAACAAAAGATTCTGTGATAAAAAGTAATACAGTAATTTCAGATCATAAATTGCTTTTCATTGCTGCTGCTGAAGCATTCCAATCTACTTCAGCAAAGTATGATTTTATGAAGTATAAATATTCCTCCATCAAGCCATCTATGTGGGGTTGGTTGGGAAATTATCTGGGATTTACGGGTTATTATAATCCATTTACGGGCGAAGCTCAAGTGAATACAACGGTTCCGGCATTTCTCCAACCCTACATCGCTTGTCATGAAATTGCGCATCAGTTGGGTTATGCAAAAGAAAATGAGGCCAATTTTGTTGGTTATCTTGCAGCAAAAAATTCCAATAATTACTTAATTCAATACAGCGCTTATCTGGAGTTGTTTATGTACGCCAACCGAACTTTGTATATTCTTGATTCAGGTTCGTCTATGCGTTTACGTGACCAGTTGACCCCATCTGTAAAAAAAGATATAAAGGAATGGAGAGATTTTATTAAATCACATGAAAACCCAATTGAGCCATTGATAACATATTGGTATGGATTTTTTCTTAAGAACAATCGTCAACCAAAGGGACTGATGACGTATAATGAAGTAACTAGTCTTTTAATACATTATTATCAAAAAACAGGAGAAATTTAATTTAGTTGGTGACTCATTACTGCTCATTAGAATTTATTTTTCCACATCATGCTTTCAACTGGTAAGTTTGGTTGGCCACTGTATTTTGCATTTTTCTTTTCATTGTATTTCACTTCAATTTCTCCATCTACAGGGAAATAAATTAATTGTCCAATGGGCATTCCTTTATATACCCTGACAGGTTGTTTTACTGAAATTTCTAATGTCCAGTTGCCACAAAAACCTACATCTCCCTTTCCCGCTGTTGCATGAATGTCTATTCCCAAGCGACCTGTAGAGGACTTGCCTTCCAGGAAAGGTACGTGTGCATGTGTTTCGGTATACTCATCCGTTACGCCTAAGTAGAATTTTTCTGGTAACAATAAGAATCCTTCATCCGGTATTTCGAAATGAGTGATAGTGTTGTGTTTTTTTGCATCCAATTCATTGTTGTCATAGGTGGCCAGGTTTTTACCCAAATGCACATCATAGCTATTGCTGCCAAGGCATTCACGATTGTAAGGCAAAATTTTTATGGTACCTTTTTCCATTTCTTCCAGAATTCTTTTATCACTTAAAATCATTTCTAGTTTGTTATTTGTTATTTTGTAAAAATAAAAATTTCATTTTCTAATTTTATATTTCTCTTTCAGTTATGCCATTGGTTTATCAACAAAATATCAACGACCACACAAAAATAGGTGTTTGGCATATCACGGAGCCGGAAACATATTTTTTGACAGAGGTGAGTTTACAAGGGGAGATAAAAAATCCGAACAAACGAGTTCAGTTTTTGGCAGGAAGATTTTTACTTAAGCAATTGGATAAAAGATTTTCTGTTAACGAAGTTAAGATATCAAATTCAAAGAAGCCATATTTAATTGATGGACAATTTCATTTTTCTGTCTCTCATTCGGGTAATTATGCAGCCGCAATTATAAGTGAAAGAAATAATGCAGGTATAGATATTGAGTTGCCTCAACCTAAAATAAAGTCAATAAAACACAAGTTTGTAAATGATTCGGAGTTGTTGATTATGTCAACACTTCCTATGGATGATTATTATCAGCATACGCTTGTTTGGTGTATAAAAGAAGCCGTATTCAAATGGTATGGACAGGGGCAGGTTGATTTTATCAAACACATTTGTATTGAATCTATTGCTGAATTTGATAATCATTTACAAGCTGATGTTGTTTTTAAGAAATCGACTGATATTTTATTGATAGCACATGCTATTTTTTTTGAGGGATATTGCCTAGTATGGGTGATGTGATAGTAGGGTTCTGCAATTATTTCATTATTTGGATTGTCTTATTGTAAAAAGGAATTGTTCTCGCTTCGCTCGTTGGGATTGTTTGTTTTAAGTTCATGCAAGCAAGCTTGATTCGCTAAAACAGAAGAGGAGATTATCCTCGCTTCGCTCGGATGATAAGGGTGGGTTGACAACAAATACTCCTCACTCGCTTCGCTCGTTGGGATTGTTTGTTTTATGCTCATTCAAGCAAGCTTGATTCGCTAAAACAAACAATCCCGCACTCTCATGCAGGACTATTTGTTGTGCGGCAAAGGAGATTCGAACTCCCACGCCCTTTCGAGCGCTACCACCTCAAGGTAGTGCGTCTACCAATTTCGCCATCGCCGCTTTAATACAATCAGTTTATTGAAATTGCTGTGCGAAGATAAAATGAATGAACTGAAAATTGAAATAATAATCCTTGAGTGTGATACACTACTTTTTGAGAATAATTCTGAATGTGGTTCCTTTTCCATATTCACTGGATTTCACAAAAATGGATCCCTGGTGGTATTGTTCTATAATTCTTTTACTCAATGAAAGACCCAATCCCCAACCGCGTTTTTTTGTAGTAAAACCTGGCTTGAAAACCTTATTTATATTGGATTTGCTGATGCCCTTACCTGAATCTCTTACATCAATTATTATATTGCTTTTTTCGTTTTTTACGATTACTTCTATCTTTCCTTTTCCATCAATTGCATCCAATGCGTTTTTTAATAAATTTTCTATCACCCAATCAAATAATGGAGCGTTGATCATTCCCATAATTTCATTTTCATTGGAATTCACAGAGAAATGAACAGCCTCATTGGAACGTTTTTTTATATACTGAACCATTACATTAATTTGTTGTACAAGATTTGTGGCCACTAATTGAGGTGAACTTCCAATCTTGCCAAATCGATCACTAACTAATTTTAATCTTTCAACATCCTTGCTGATTTCTGAAATTATTTTTTCATTTACTTGTTTGTCCTTAAGCATTTCTATCCAACCTTGCAATGAAGTAATGGGCGTTCCTAATTGATGGGCTGTTTCTTTAGCCATGCCAGCCCAAACTTGATTTTGAGTGCTCTTATGTTGAGTGTTGATGGCAATTAATGTTACAAAAATAAAAAGTGCTACAATGATCAATTGAACAATAGGAAAGTATCGTATTTGTATAAGCAAATCAGATTCTCCGTAGTATACCAAATTCGTTTGATTAGGATTCATTGGATTCTTCCATATAATGGGAGGATAAGTATGCTTGAATTCCTCTAGTTTTTTATGTAAATATTTTTTGTCGTGTTTTATTTTGTTTGCGTTTAAATTGTAGTGGTCTAATATGCTGTCAGTTTCAGTTACAGTTATCATGGGAATTCCTATGCTGTTTTCCGTGAGAATTTTTCCAGCAAGATCTGTAGAACCCGAAGTGGTATTATTTATTTCAGTAGCAGCCTGCAACCATTGTTCTACTTTTTGTTTTTCATCTGCTGCAATTTTATTTGAAATAAAATTCGAATAGAAAATAGTTCCCGACACGATTGCAATAGCAATCACCGCCAATCCTGTTCGCCAATTTAATAATGAAGAAAACATGAGTAAAAGTAAAGAATAAGCATTTAAATAATGTAAGTTTGTGTAAACAATCCTTTAAGTATTTTTTTGTTTCTAACCGAATACTTTAACCATAAAATACATGCATAATCCATCTATAGCAATTGTGATTTTAAATTGGAATGGGAGAGCATTTCTTGAAAAGTTCTTGCCAATGGTGTTGTCGGCTACTTATCCCAATCAGAAAATTATAGTTGCAGATAATGCGTCTACAGATGATTCATTGATTTTTTTGCGGGAGAAGTATCCACAAATAAGGGTTATAGAAAATCCCGGAAACGAAGGATTTGCAAAAGGATATAATTTGGCTTTACAGCAAATCGAAAGTGATTATTATGTATTACTTAATAGTGATGTGGAAGTAACTCCTGGTTGGATTGAGCCAATTATAAGTTTGATGGAAAAAAATCCTTCAATCGCAGCGTGTCAGCCTAAGTTGCTTTCTTATGATAATAAAAAAGAGTTTGAATATGCAGGGGCTTCGGGTGGTTGGATTGATAAGTTCGGATATCCGTTTACGAGAGGACGGATTTTTGATGATTGCGAGCAGGATCATGGACAATACGATGATGCTATTCCTTGTTTTTGGGCAACAGGGGCAGCTATGTTTGTGAGATCTAAAGTTTATCATGAGTTAGGTGGGTTGGATGAATATTTTTTTGCACATCAGGAGGAAATAGATTTGTGTTGGAGGATGCAATTGCATGGGTATAAGATATTTGTTGAACCAAAGTCGGTTGTATATCATGTTGGGGGAGGAACCCTACCAAAAGGGAATAGTAAAAAGGTGTTTTTGAATTTCAGGAATAATCTAATCATGTTGGCGAAGAATTTATCTTTTTCAAAAGCTTTGCTTATTATCCCAATTCGCTTTATATTGGATGCATTGGCAGCTTACAGAGGATTGATGAAAGGTGATGCCGGAGGGTGGGTAGCTATAGCTAATGCTCATTTTTCATTTATCAAATGGATTTTTTTTGAAAAGAAAAAAAATATAAAGATTGATAAATCAAATAGACAGCTTTCTGGGGTTTATTCGGGGAGTATCATTTGGCAATATTTCATTAAAAAAAGAAAAACATTTTCTGAAATTATTCGGTAATAATATTATTTTTAGCAAATAAGCCCTTATTTTTGCACCCATAAATAAAACAAGATGCAGAAGGAAATAATAGACAATACACATAAAGATTTTGCCCATAATTGGGTATCATCTTCACGTTTTATCTGGTTTTGCCAGGTCTTTGTGATTTTGGCATTTGTGTTGGGTGGATGTTATAGTTTGTATTCAAACAGGTATAAGGGTAAGCCTGAAGTAAACGTACCTGAAAATACACTTTACAACCCAAGTTATAAATAATAATTTTTGTTTTTTTGGACGGAGAACACTAGTTTTGCAGTCCTTAAAAAAGTTCTTAAACATTCTGCGGAAGTAGCTCATTTGGTAGAGCACGACCTTGCCAAGGTCGGGGTGGCCGGTTCGAGCCCGGTCTTCCGCTCAGAAATTTTTCCCGTCACGAATAAATTTCATGACGGGATTTTTTTTCAATACTTGGAAGTTAGAATAACGAAGTGTTTTAATTATCAATTGGTTAATCTGCTTTTAAGTAAATGGAAAATAAATAAAAAAAGTGTCACTCGGGTGGTGGAACTGGTAGACACGCAGGACTTAAAATCCTGTTCGCAGCAATGCGAGTGTGGGTTCAACTCCCATCCCGAGTACTAAAGAGGATTTTTCAAAAAAATTGAAGAATCCTCTTTTTTTATGCCCTCACAACTGCTTGATAAGCAAGCAACTAGCTCAATAAATTGATTCGTATTTTTGGTTAGATATTGGTTGTTTTTTGCATCATAGTAAATTCCTCCCAGAAACAACGTTTTTGAAGTGCTCTTTTGTCTTCCAACTCGCTAGAACCGAATATTTTACTGATTTTTTCAAGTTTATTCAAAGTGGTTTTAAACACAGATTCGAGGTTAGATATTTTCACTTTTCCATTGTTCAATTCTTTGCTGATTTTATGGATTTGTTTGTTGAGATGTTCGAAAGTGAGGTCATACTGACGCAAGTAATCAAATTTTAGACAACACAAGCTCTAGATTTCATAGAGGTCATGATTACAAGTCTTACGGATTCTCAATAAGATCAGTTAAAGATTAATAAGCTCTATATATTTTTATTTTAAGTGATGATATTATAATGACTTGTTGGTTATTTTTCTTTTTTATTATTAACAATAATCATATAATGGAAAAATCAACAATTTTTTAAGATTGAATTTTATTTCTGATTCCCCATTCTATTTGCCTAAAAAATATTTTTAATAATAAAAGATAAAAAACTCTTTTATTATTAAAAAAGTTCTTATTTTTGTTTCAACAAATTAAAACTATGTTTTCAAAATCCTGCGAATATGCAATAAAAGCAATGATTTTTGTAGCTCAAAAGTCTAAAGAAGAGCAAAGGGTAGGGATTAAGGAAATTGCCAAAGGGACAGATGCTCCAGAGCATTTTATGGCCAAAATCATGCAAGACCTCAGCAGAAGAAAACTGATTCATTCTGCCAAAGGACCTAATGGTGGTTTTTATATGGATGCCAGTGATCTTAAAAACTCTATAGCGGATATTGTAAAAGCAATTGATGGGGATACCATATATAAGGATTGTGTATTGGGGTTAAAAGTATGCTCAGAAAAAAATCCTTGTCCTGTTCATTTCGAATTCAAAGAAATCAAGAAGAATCTAATAAAGATGATAGAAAACAACACGCTGGCAGCGTTTAATGAAAAATTAGACAGTGGAAAGTTCTTCTTAAGAAACAAGTAGTTTTTTTTGAAATATAAAAAGATAAAAAGGTATTAATATATTATAGTATTAAACTTTGGTGCTTGCCAAATTGTATAATATGAATGATTTGAATAACTGCTACCATTGCGGAGAAAATTGCTACAATCAAATTACAACTGAAGAAAAGTATTTCTGCTGTAATGGATGCTTGCAGGTGTATTTGTTGATTAAAGAAAATAATCTCTGTAATTACTATGATATTTCAGATAATGCTGGCATCACTGTAAAAGGCAAATTCTCCGGTGAGAAGTTCGCATATCTCGATGACGAAGAATTAATCTCAAAATTGGTTTTATTCAAGAATGACAATCTGATTAATGTTATTTTTTCTCTTCCACAGATTCATTGCGCTTCTTGTGTTTTCTTACTGGAAAAGCTTCATCAAATAAATGAAGGCATTATTTATTCAAGAGTTAATTTTCAAAAGAAAGAAATTTTTGTTTCATTTAATCCCAAACTGGTATCATTACGTAAGGTTGTTGAAACACTTGCCTTTGTTGGATATGAGCCCAATATCAGCATACAGGATACCATAGAAAATAAAAACTCGTCAAATGTAAACGTCGCTATAATTAAAATTGGTGTTGCAGGCTTTTGTTTCAGCAATATCATGATGTTGAGTTTTCCTGAATATTTTTCAGGTGGTTTGATTGAAACAAATGGTTTGAAAAATGTTTTTACTTGGTTGAATTTATTTTTATCAATTCCGGTTTTATTGTACAGTGCATCTTCCATTTTTCAAAATGCTTATGCTGGACTTCGTCAAAAAGACATCAATATATATGCACCTATTGCATTAGCAATCATTATTACATTTTCAAGAAGCTATTTTGAAATTATTTCTGGAATCGGAGCAGGATATCTCGATTCTGGAACAGGTATTATATTTTTCATGCTTGTGGGAAGATGGTTTCAGAATAAGACTTACGAAACATTATCATTCGAAAGAAAGTACCAGTCTTATTTTCCATTGGGAGTGATGATAAAAAAAGATGACAAAGAAATCAGTATTCCTGTCAATAAATTGGCCGTAGATGATGTGATGGTGATTAGAAACAATGAGCTAATTCCTGCAGATGCTTTGATGATAAGCAAAAACGCCAATATTGATTACAGTTTTGTTAATGGAGAAAATAGTACACAACAACCTGCGATAGGTGATTTGGTTTATGCAGGTGGAAAGCAGATGGGTCAATCTATTTTATTGAAAGCCGTTAAGCTACCATCCCAGAGTTACATTACTGAATTATGGAACAACAGTGTTTTTGAAAAAAACAAACAACAGAAAGATTCTTTTGTACATCCATGGAGCCGATATTTTACCATGATTTTGTTTACAGTTGCTTTGTTTGCGGCTATTTATTGGTCTGTTGTAGACAGCTCCAAAATATTGAATGTAGTAACTTCTGTACTCATTGTTGCTTGCCCATGTTCATTACTATTGACATCCACTTTCACTTTTGGAAATATGATGCGCCAGATTGAAAAGCATAAATTGTTTCTGAAAAATGCCACAGTCATTCAATCACTTGCGGATATTCAACATATCGTTTTTGATAAAACGGGAACATTAAATTCTCAACAAAATACTTCTATAGTTTATTCAGGTATTCAATTGTCTAGAGAGGATCAAAATCTTATAAGGTCATCTACCGCTCATTCTTCACATACACTGAGTCAATCTCTATATATTCATTTAAATGATAAAACTACTGATCATGTTGTTGAGATGGTAGATGATTATCAAGAATACCCTGGAATGGGAATAGTCTCCAATGCCGTGGATAAAAAATTAGTATTGGGTTCACGATCATTTGTTACTAATGCTGTAAGCTTATCTAAAGTCAACAGTGCTGAAGTGCATGTAAATATTGGAAATCAGTACAAAGGCTATTTTTCTGTAAAGCGTCCATATCGTAAAGGCATAAACGAAGTTTTACTTCAATTAAAAACCAGATATAAAATTCACATTTTATCAGGTGATAATGATGCTGAGGCAAAAAACTTAATACAAATATTAGGTAATGATGTGCCTATGGTATTTCGTGCAACTCCTGAAGATAAATTGAATTATATAAAACAGTTGCAGGCTGATGGAAAAAAAGTGTTGATGATTGGGGATGGGTTAAATGATGCTGGAGCCTTAATGCAAGCCAATGTTGGAATCGCTGTTAATGACAACAATGCCAATTTTACCCCTGCAAGTGATGGTATCATTGATGGTAATCATCTTGTGGAATTGCCAGATTTACTTAACTATATCAGAAAGAATAAACAATTTGTTTTTACAGGGTTTGCATTTTCAATTTGTTACAATATTGTAGGATTGTCATTTGCTGTGCAGTCTTTGTTAAAGCCTGTAGTAGCAGCGATTTTAATGCCAGTTAGCAGTATTTCAATTGTGACATTGGCTATTATTTTAACAAACTGGGCAAGTAGAAAGATGAATCATAAAATTAATTAAACATGAGCGCATTATTTATTTTGATTGGATGCAGTTTATTGATAGCGGGCTCTTTTTTAGCCGCATTTATCTGGAGCATAAAGAATGGTCAATATGAAGATGATTACACGCCATCCATCAGAATCTTACTAGATGAAGAAAAAAATAAAAACCAAAATTCAAATACTAATACAAAAGTAAAATTACAAACAAATGCAAACTGAGAAATTTTATTACGACAACAGAATTGTAAAAAACTTCGCATATGCTACCATGTTATGGGGCGTGGTAGGTATGCTAGCAGGTTTATACGTTGCGCTGCAGCTGATTTTCCCTGCTTTAAATGTAACACAATATGGTTCATTCGGAAGGCTACGTCCTTTGCATACGAATGCTGTTATTTTTGCCTTCGTAGGTAATGGGATTTTTATGGGTGTTTATTATTCATTGCAACGTCTTTGTAAAGCAAGAATGTTCAGTGATACACTTAGTAAAATTCATTTCTGGGGATGGCAGTTGATAATCGTTGCAGCTGCTTTGACATTACCATTAGGTATCACAACAGGAAAAGAATATGCAGAATTGGAATGGCCTATTGACATTGCCATTGCATTAATCTGGGTTGTTTTCGGGTGGAATATGTTTGGTACTATTTTAAAAAGAAGAGAAAAGCATCTTTATGTTGCCATCTGGTTTTACATCGCCACTTTCGTTACAGTTGCCATGTTGCATATTGTCAATTCTTTTGAATTGCCTATCTCATTCTTTAAAAGTTATTCATGGTATGCAGGTGTTCAGGATGCATTGGTGCAATGGTGGTATGGTCATAATGCAGTGGCTTTTTTTCTTACCACTCCATATCTAGGATTGATGTACTATTTTATGCCAAAAGCGGCTAATCGTCCAGTTTATTCTTATCGTCTTTCTATTATTCACTTTTGGGCTTTGATATTTTTATACATCTGGGCAGGTCCACACCATTTGCTGTACACTGCTTTGCCTAACTGGGCTCAATCATTAGGTGTTGTATTTTCATTCATGTTGATTTTCCCAAGTTGGGGTGGTATGATCAATGGCTTATTGACTTTAAGAGGTGCATGGGACAGAGTAAGGGATGACGTTATTTTGAAATTCATGGTGGTAGCTGTAACTGCTTATGGTATGGCCACTTTTGAAGGCCCAATGTTGTCTCTAAAAAATGTAAATGCCATCAGTCACTTTACAGACTGGATTATTGCTCACGTACATATTGGCGCATTGGGTTGGAATGGCATGTTGACATTTGGTATTTTATATTGGTTGATTCCAAGAATGTTCAGCACTAGTTTGTATTCTAAAAAAATGGCTAGTCAGCATTTCTGGTTGGGTACCTTAGGTATTGTTTTTTATGCGGTTCCAATGTATTGGGCAGGTTTTACACAAAGCTCAATGTGGAAACAATTTACTGATGCAGGTCAAATAAAATATTCATTTCTTGAAACGGTAACATATTTAAAACCATTTTATGCCATGCGCGCTTTTGGTGGAACCCTTTATTTGATAGGCGTTTTCATCATGGTTTACAATTTAATTAAAACAGTTAAATCCGGAAAATTAGTTGCTGATGAACCAGCAGAAGCAGCGCCTTTAATTAAAGATGAGCCTATACATGCAGGAGAACATTGGCACAGATGGATTGAAAGAAGACCCATTCAACTTATGGTTTTGGCTTTGGTTGTTGTAATCATTGGCGGTGCAATCGAATTGGTGCCAACATTTCTCATCAAATCAAACATCCCAACGATCCGCAGTGTAAAACCATATACACCACTTGAACTGCAAGGAAGAGATATCTACATCAGAGAAGGTTGCTATGTGTGTCATTCTCAAATGGTACGTCCATTCAGAAGTGAAACTGAAAGATATGGTGAATATTCAAAGGCCGGTGAGTTTGTATATGATCATCCATTTCAATGGGGCAGTAAAAGAACAGGTCCGGATTTGGCAAGAGAAGGAGTTGGTAATTTAAAGAAAAGCAATGGCTGGCACTTCAGGCATTTAAGAGAGCCATCTTCTATGAGCGAAGGCTCTATCATGCCGCCTTATGCTTTTATGCTTGAGGAAAATTTAGATACTTCTACAACTGTCTCTAAGATTAACGCCATGAGAACTTTGGGCGTTCCTTACGACAAAGGTTATGAATTCAAAGCCAATGAAGAATTGATGAAACAAGCCAATGAAATATCACAAAATCTTTATACAGATAGCATCAGAATATCACCCAATAAGGAAGTGATTGCCTTGATTGCTTATTTACAAAGATTAGGAAAGGATATAGATAAAAATTCAAACACCAATAAATAAAATAACATGTTCAAATTCATAAAACAATATGCCGAAACAATAGATAACGTCAATGTATATCCGCTTTTTTCTTTGTTCATTTTTCTTGTCTTTTTTGTTGTACTCCTTTATCTGGTGATAAAAATGGATAAAAAGCGTGTAGACGAATTGTCTAATATTCCTTTTGAAAAGGAGGTTGATAAAACCGAATTGTTTTGCTGATTATCATTAATGTCTTTTAAAAATTACAAACTATGACACTAAAATTATTATCAAAAATCAAACTATTGCTGATTACGGCAATGTTACTTATACTGAATGTATCTTATGCTCAAACCAATATGCCTGCAGCAGCTACGAGCACTGGTTCCGCTTCAGATACATTAGTAACTGTACTCTCTATTGTGTCCCTTATTTTCGTTTTTGTAATCTGGGGAATGTCTCAGGTGTTGCTAGCTTTAGCAAGACTTGTGAGAGATAAGCAAAAAAATAATATCGTAACCAAAGTTGCGACAATGGTGTTATTACTTTTTGTGAGTAATCAAGTTTTTGCACAAACCACTGCAGCTATAACAACAACATCTACTACAATTGGAGGTTTAAACCAAAATGCTTTTTATACATTTATTGCTGTGATAACTATTGAGTTGTTTGCCATAGCATTCCTCACTTTTGCGATAAAAAGGATGTATGATGAACTACTGCCTGAAAAAATCAAAGAAGCTGAATCTGAAAACAAACTTTTGAAATGGTGGTCGGCCTTGGATAAAAAGATATTCACCAGAGCTGTGCCTGTGGAGAAAGAAGCAGATGTATTGCTTGATCATGATTATGATGGTATTCGTGAGTTGGATAACGCCTTGCCACCATGGTGGAAATATGGTTTTTATGTAACGATTTTTGTTGGCGTTATTTATCTTTTCAATTTTCATGTATTTGGTTATGGAAAAAATCCTACTGAAGAATATCAGGCAGAAATGGAAAATGCCAGAATACAAAAAGAAAATTACGAAGCTCAAAATAAGGACAAAATAGACGAAGCTAATGTGCCTATAGCTAATGCGGTAGGTATTGCAAAAGGAAGTGAGATCTTTCATAATCCTGCTATGTGCTGGAGTTGTCACGGACAGTTGGGTGAAGGAGGTACAGGTCCTAATCTTACTGATGATTACTGGATTCACAAAGGTTCATTAAACGATATTTATAAGTCTATTAAAGTTGGTTATCCTGATAAAGGAATGCAGGCATGGGACAAAACATTTACACCCAAAGAAATCAGTTATCTCGCCAGTTACATCAAAACTTTAAGAGGCACAAATCCTCCCGGAGCTCAGGCGCCAAAAGGTGATTTGTATGTTGAAGAAATAAAAGATACAACAAACATAGTGGCAGAAGACACTGCTGTAAAAAAATAATCAATAAGTAAGATTAGCAATGAATAAACAAATTGACAACAAGGGAAGTTATCGAGATGCCGTTGCAACCATAAGCAAAGAAGGTAAAAGGAATTTTATTTATCCTAAAAGACCTTCAGGTAAATTTTACAACAAGCGTACTGCTTTCAGTATTTTTTACTTGATTGTGTTTTTTACACTTCCATTCATTTACATAAATGAAGAGCCATTATTGATGTTCAATATTCTGCAAAGAAAGTTTATCATTTTTGGAATGATTTTCTGGCCTCAGGATTTTTTTATTTTCGGTTTGGGCATGCTCACTTTTATTGTCTTTATTATTTTATTTACTGTTGTTTTTGGAAGAATATTTTGTGGCTGGGCTTGTCCACAAACCATCTTTATGGAAATGGTATTTCGTAAAATTGAATACTGGATTGATGGTGATGCCAACATGCAAAAGCAGTTGACTGCTATGCCATGGAATGCAGAAAAGATTTTAAAACGAAGTTTCAAGTTTGTTGTTTTTTTTACGCTGTCTTTTTTAATTGCTAATTTTTTTCTTGCTTATCTAATTGGAATGAGAACGTTGGCTGATTATATTAATCACCCTGCTGCAAATTCAGGTACTTTAGTTTCTCTTTTTATTTTCACCACTGTTTTTTTCTTTGTTTACTGGTGGTTCAGAGAGCAAGCTTGTATTGTGGTTTGCCCTTATGGTAGATTACAAGGAGTGTTACTTGATAAGAATTCTATCATCGTAGCTTATGATAAAAAAAGGGGAGAACCTAGAGGTAAGGAACATAAAACAAGATCTCATGTTGTAGAAAAGAATGATGACAATTGTAAGTGCACAGATTGCAAAGGGAATGGTGGCTGTAAGGATTTGGCTGAAAAATTCAATGCTATTGCTATGCATGGTGATTGTATAGATTGTTCTGCTTGTGTAAGGGTTTGTCCAACAGGAATTGATATTCGCAATGGTACTCAATTAGAATGTATCAATTGCACTGCATGTATGGATGTCTGTGATGCAATAATGCTAAAGGTCAACAAGCCTGTTGGTCTTATACGTTATGCTTCTGAAAACAGTATTGCCCAAGGAGAAAAATTGAAGATTAATACCAGGATTAAATCTTATTCTATGGTATTGTTGTTGCTGATTTCATTGCTTGTTTTTTTATTAGTCAGCAGAACCGATTTGGATGTACGCCTCATGCGAACTGCTGGTATGACTTATACCTCTATGCCCGATGGGAGAATTAGCAACCTGTACAATTTGAAGTTGACCAATAAAACACATAAGATTATTCATTACGCTTTAAAGTTGGAAAATATCAAAGGTGAAATAAATATTATCGGCAATAATGAAATGGTTATTAAAAAAGAGGATTACAGTCATTGTCAATTTTTTATCATTCTAGACAGAAGCTTAATTAAAAACTGGAAAACACAATTAATAATGGGGTTATATGAAAATGGCGTCAAAATTAAAACAATAGAAGCCAAATTCATCGGGCCTGAAATTTATAACTAAAAAAAATTAACATGAACTGGGGTAAAAAAATATTATTTATTTATTTAGCATTTGTAGCAGGAATTGTTTTTTTGGTTATCAAAGCGATGAATCAAAATCAAGACCTAGTCACAAATGAATATTATGAACAGGAATTAAAATACCAACAAAGAATAGATGAAAGTAATCGAACTGACAGTATTACTAATCCTGTTGATGTTCATTACAAAAAGGATTCTTTGAATGTCGTTTTTTCGGATTTTTTTTCTGGTAATGATATAAAAGGTGATGTGTTAATTTACTGTCCTGATGATGAGAAAAAAGATGTAAAACAAGAGTTTGTTTTAGCAAAAGGAGTTGTCTCTTTCGCTGTTCCATATCATTCAGTTGGTTTTAGGCACATCAAAATTTATTGGAGTGCAGATGGTAAATCATACTATAAGGAACAAGATTTATTTATTAACGATTAATCACAAACTATGTTCAATATTTTTATAACTGCTTTTTTAATGGGCATGATTGGGAGCTTTCACTGTGTTGGTATGTGCGGGCCTTTGGCTTTGTCATTGCCATTGCATGGTTTTAATTCAATCTCTCGATTCTTTGGTCTGCTGCTTTATAACTTAGGCAGAGTAATGACTTACAGTTTCTTTGGCATTTTGATTGGCTTGTTTGGTAATTCACTTAAAATGGCTGGTCTTCAACAATGGCTTTCAATATTAGCAGGACTAGTCATTCTAATTTATTTGCTTTACATCAAATTTGGCATCTTCGGATCGTCAAATTATTTCTCTTCTTTTTTTGAAATCATCAGAAAAAAATTAGGCGAATTGTATTTCAAGAAATCATTAGGAACTGTTTTTTTAATTGGCATTTTAAATGGTTTTCTCCCATGTGGCTTTGTATATCTTGCTTTTGCCGGCGCTATAGCAACTGGTGATTCAGTTGGTAGCACTCTTTTTATGGCAGCATTTGGATTGGGCACAATTCCCATGATGTGGTCAGTGAGTTTCTTAGGGAATTATTTTGGAGTTTCTCTCAGCAGAAAAATAAAAAAAATATATCCTTATGCGATGTTACTGGTTTCTTGTTTACTAATCATCAGAGGATTAAGTTTAGGCATTCCTTATTTAAGTCCTGTGATTGAAATTAAAAACGGTGTGGTGCACAGTTGTTGCCATAAGTAATTTAATACCTTAAAAATCTACTGCTTGTTATTTTTCTTTAACTGTGAAGGATTGTATTTTACCTTTTCAACACATTCGTTGCCAACGCTGATTTCTAGAGAAACTTCTTTGTTTTCATTAATGTTGTCGTTCAAGAAATCAGTTTTATTTAATTCGTAACTACATTGAAATAAAATATAGACATTCTCGGAAATCTTTGATAAATCTATTGCACTGCTTTTTAGTTTGTTGCTGCTGACAATAATAAGATTTGAATTTTCAGGAATGAAATCAGCCGATTCAACAGAGATTAATTTTCCGTCAGAAGTTATCTTGCGATTAGCATTTTTTACATATTCAGAATTATTGCAGCAGCCTTGCCATTTTTCTCCAGTAGGCCATTTTACTTTAATGTCGGTTGGTTTTATTTTTTTATTCCCTGTTTTTAAAAAGATGATTTCTTCATCAGATTCTTTTTCCGAATATGCGTCTGCGAGTATACTGATTATTTTTATGCAGCCTGAGCTTTTGTTTGTTATTTCATAAACTGTTCTGTTTGTCGTACGGCCATTGTCGTCAGTTACAGAAACATCATAATTGCCTTCACATAAGTTCCTAATAGTAGTGTCGGCGCTTCCAACCCAACTGATATTTACGGGAGGATTGTTGGCAGCTAAAACATAATGATATGGCGCATTTCCTCCAATAACACTGATTTGTATTGCTCCGTCACATTCACCTTGACAACTTGGATTTTGACCACTGACATTAAGTTGTGGAATATCACTTATGTTAATACTGAATGGAATACTGTCACTGCTACATCCGCTTGCATTTGTTACTACAATTAAGCCAGTATATGTTCCCGGGTCAGTGTTAGCGGGTACTGATAAAGATATAGGTGATGCAATCAGCGTGTCTGAAATCCCCGGTGCCGTATGCCACTTCCTATCAGTGGACTTTACCTTCGGGTGCAACAGGAGCTTCTACAAACAATAGCATCATCGTGCAGTTCGGTAACAATTTCAGAGGCGGCAATATCTGCGTAACGCCGGTGAACGCCTGCGGTGCGGGAGCTAGCCTCTGCAGACCCATCACGTTACTTAACACACCTCCAACGGGTTCTCTGCAAATTACCAAACCTGCAGCGCCACATATTTCGGGTAGCTATTCTGTAGCACCGATGCCCGGAGCCACATACACCTGGAGTGTATCCAACAACACGGCAATCATAGTAAGCGGACAAGGTACTTCTCAAATACATTTGGAAGTACTTCCCGGCTTCACCCGTGCGAATTTGACGGTTCGGGCTTCCAATTGCAAGGGCAATGGATCCCAGAGAACACTGGTGATACAGGGACAGCAAAACTCATGTGGAAACACCGGTAAGACCACCGATTTGAGTAGGATGATGGCAGAAATTCCTGTTTCAATCTATCCCAATCCATCCAACGGCCGCTTCACCCTCAACACTCCATCGCTGAAAAGCTATGCGATGCTGGAGGTGTATTCCGAGGATGGCCGGTTGGTTTATCGTAAACAAATACCTGCCCACACCACTCAATCCACTATCACCCTTCCCAAACAAACATCTGCAGGAATTTACAACCTGCGGCTGCTGACAGAAGATGGTGTGAAGACGATGAGGTTGGTGAAGGAGTAGGTTTTATAAGCTGAATGAGAGAAGTGAATGCCTCAGAAGAAGTTCTGGGGCATTTTTTATTTTAATTTTGTAATTTTATTACAATCTTTAAATAATTATATGCCCGAGGTTAGTCGCTTTTTTGGAATTATAATAAGAATGTATTTTGGAGATCGTAATCCTCCACATTTTCATGCAGAGTACCAAGATTTTACTGCAGAGTATGACATTAAAACATTAACGGTGATTAGGGGGAGTCTGCCAATTCGTGCACATGCTATGGTTTTGGAATGGGCATCTTTACACAGAGAAGAACTAATAGAGGATTGGCAATTGGCAGTCAATATGATGGAAATTAAAAAAATTGCACCACTCAATTAATTCAAAATTATGAATAGAATCGTTGCATTGAAAGTTTTGGAAGATTACCAGATTTGGTTACAATTTGAAGATGGGGAATCAAAAATCGTAGACTTTAAAACGATGATTGGAAAAGGAGTCAGTGCTCCTCTGTTAAATAAAGAATATTTCAAACAGGTTACAATTGAAAGCGGTGGGGGATTGGAATGGCCCAACGGCATGGATTTCTGTCCTAATTTTTTAAAAGAATTAACTCCTGATTTGGTAACTATCCGTTGATAAAATTGACCAAATCCATCACCACCAGGTTAGATAATTGTCCTCCTAAGGGTACCCGAGTTGTCACAAAAGAAATTTTGGGGCTTTTTTTGTTTCATCAAAATGATTATCTTTGTCGTTAGTAACGTAATTCGTAATTATGATTATTTCATTTGGAGACAAGGATACTCAAAAAATATGGGAGGGATTCCGGATAAAGTCTTTGTCTACTGAGATACAGGGGGTGGCAAGAAGAAAATTAAGGATGCTTAATAATTCAATGGACATAAATGATTTGATGATCCCCCCATCCAATCGACTAGAAAAGTTAAAAGGCAATTTGAAAAATCATTATTCTATCAGAATAAATAATCAATGGAGAATTACTTTTAAATGGAATAACGGAAATGCGTATGAAGTTACTATTATTGATTATCATTAAAAATCGTATATGAAACATTTAAATAACATACATCCGGGAGAAGTGCTTATGGAAGAATTTCTTGTTCCGTTACAAATATCGGCTTACAGACTTTCCAAGGATATTGCAATACCTCAAACAAGGATTTCAGAGATTTTGAAATGCAGGAGAAGTATTACTGCAGATACAGCACTGAGGTTGTCAAAATATTTTGGAAACAGTCCAAAATTTTGGCTTGGACTACAGGATGATTATGATATCGAAGAGCAACAAAAACAAAAAAACTTAGATTTTAAAAGCATAAAGCAGTTCAACAGAAATGCTGCTTAATGCGTTAAATTCTATAGAGCTCTACCAAATCAGTTACCATTTGGTTAGATAGTTTTCCCTCAAAGAGTACGTTGTTGTATTATAAAAAGTTTTTAGTTTTTTAATAACTACATTTATTTTTTTACTTTTAGTAAGGATTTAAAGAATCGTCCAGGTTTTTTCTCCAGATAAAATTTCGTCTAAACTGGGCTTTCCTTTTTTAACAATCTGTGCTTCTATTTGTTCTTGCATTTCAATTTCATAAGTAGGTCTTTGCTCAGAAAAAATCACACCAAATGGCCTAGGCATCATTATGTCATTGAAAGAAGTATCAGAGAAGCTTGCTAAAATCTGAGCTTTGATTTTATCGTGTTCATCATGAATCCATAAATCACTTAAAGAAGCTTCATTTCCTAATTCAACGACAACAGGAGTTAGCCCATCCAATTTTATTCCTTTTTGGTTATTGTCACCAAAAAGGATTGGTTTTCCATGTTCAAGAAATAATGCTTGATCTTTTTTGGATTCTTTTTCACTGAAAGAAAAGAAAGCTCCTTCATTGAAAACGGTGCAATTCTGATAGATTTCTAAGAATGAAGTGCCCCTGTGTTCATTTGCTCTTTTTAACATTGCTTGCATGTGCTTGGGATCTCTGTCCATAGAGCGTGCAATAAAACTGCCTTTGGCACCTAAAGCCAACATCGCTGAATTAAATGGTTCTTCCAAAGATCCATAGGGGGTTGATTTGGCCACTTTTCCTTTTTCGGAAGTTGGTGAGTACTGTCCTTTTGTAAGTCCGTAAATCTGGTTGTTGAAAACCAAGTAATTTAAATCGAAATTTCTTCTTAAAGCATGAATGAAATGATTTCCACCAATAGAAAATGCATCTCCATCACCTGAAATTACCCAAACACTTAAATCGGGATTTTGTGCTTTTACACCGGCTGCAATTACTGCAGGACGCCCATGGATACTGTGCATTCCGTATGTGTCCATGTAATAGCTGAAACGAGCAGCACAGCCAATTCCTGAAATGAAAACAATGTTTTCCTTTGGTACTCCAAAATCCGGAAATACAGTTTGTACTTGTTTCAGTATGGAATAATCTCCGCAACCAGGACACCATTTCACCTCTTGATTTGAAGCGAAATCTTTGGCGGTAAGTTTAGGAATTATAGTAGATTCAGATATTGTTGACATGCTGTTTATTTGATAATTTCCAGTATTTTATTTTTTAATTCTGCAGTGGTGAATGGCAGTCCTTGTACTTTTGAAAATCCTATTGCAGGAATTAGATATCTTGAACGAATCAATTGAATCAATTGTCCACTATTGATTTCGGGAATCAAAATGTTTTCATATCCTTTTAATAGTTCTCCGAGATTCTTAGGAAATGGATTCAGATTGCGAAGATGAATGTGTGCTACATCATAGCCTTCCTGAAGTAATTCATTTACGGAGGTTTTTATGGCTCCGTAAGTAGAACCCCAACCAAGTATAGCAAGTTTCGCCTTTTCGTTACCACTGTCTGGTTTAATTAGTGGAATGTAATCTGCGATTCGTTCAATTTTCTCAGCACGAATTTTGGTCATTAATTCATGGTTCTTAGCATCATAAGAAACATTGCCTGTTTCATGCTGTTTTTCCAACCCGCCGATTCGGTGCATTAATTCAGGGGTTCCGGGTTTTGCCCAAGGTCTTGAAAGCTTTTCATCGCGTTTGTATGGAAGATAAGTTCCATCAGGATTATTGTTTTCAGTTGCAAATTTTACATGGATAGGCTGCAGTTCATTTGCTGAAGGAAATCTCCAAGGTTCTGATCCATTGGCAATATATCCATCAGATAAACAAATTACAGGAGTCATGTGTTCTATTGCAATTTTGGTAGCGTCTAAAATTGTTTGAAAACAATCAGATGGAGAACATGCAGCAATAATTGGCAAAGGGGCTTCACCATGTCTGCCAAACATAGCCTGCATTAAATCCGATTGTTCAGTTTTAGTAGGCAAGCCAGTAGAAGGGCCTCCTCTTTGAACATCAATAATCAGTAAGGGAATTTCTAACATGGTCGCTAAACCCATAGCTTCGGCTTTCAACGACATACCTGGTCCAGACGTAGTAGTTACTGCCAAAGCTCCTGCATAAGAAGCACCAATGGCTGCGCATATACTGGCAATTTCATCTTCCGCCTGAAAAGTTTTTACGTTGCTTGATTTATAACGTGAAAGTTCATGCAGAATGTCTGATGCTGGAGTAATTGGATAAGAACCCAAAAATAAAGGTAACCCTGTCAGTTCTGAGGATGCTACTAATCCAATAGCTGTTGCATGATTCCCGGAAATATTTCTGTAAGTACCTTTAGGTAAATTGGCCGGAGAAATTTTATATCGAGTCGCAAAAATTTCTGTATTGTCGCCATAATTCCATCCTGCCTTAAGAGTCAGGATATTTGCATTGGCAATCTCAGGTTTTTTTGCAAACTTTTCATTTATAAAGTTGATGGTAAAATCCATTGATTGATCGAACATCCAAAACAAAAGACCTAACACAAACATATTTTTTGATCTTTCAATTTCTTTGTTACTTAATCCTGAAGAAACCAAACACTCTTTTGTAAGTTTAGTAATGTCAATTTTATGAACATCATAATTTGCAAGAGTATCATTTTCCAAAGGGTTACCACCTTCAGGGTATCCGGCCAATAAAAGATTTTTTCTATCAAATCCGGAGGTATTGGTGATGATAATACCTCCTTTTTTTAATTTGGGAAGATCAACTTTTAATGCAGCTGCATTCATAGCTACAAGAACATCGTATTCATCACCGGGTGTGTAAATTTCTTTACTTCCAAAATTTACTTGAAACCCTGATACTCCAGCAACTGTTCCGATTGGGGCACGAATTTCAGCTGGAAATTCAGGAAATGTGCTTATGTCACTTCCCAAAAATGCAGCTGTGTCAGTAAATTGAGAACCTGTTAATTGCATGCCATCGCCGGAGTCGCCCGAAAATCTGATTACAACACTTTCTAGCTCAATATTGTCTGTGTGATGAAGATTCTTATTAATTATATTAGATTCCATGTTTTAAATAAGTGCATTTGATTTTAATTGAAAATGAATCTTGTAATAGGTATATTTCAATTATTTTATAATACAGACGTGTAATTGTATGTCTGATATGACTAATGCAAAAGTACTGATTTAATGTTTAATTTGGAGTTATTAAAGTAGCCAATCGTAGGGCTTTTAACCATGCAAATTGGTATTTTGGACATGTAAATTAAATTCAAATATCATTTTTGAAACATGAGATACCGCAACCTGTAGATTCAACAAGCAATTACTTTAATAAAATACAATTAATTGGAATTATTTGAAAACCCTTTCTAAAAAGACTTTCATTTCGTCCCATGACGCGGAGTCTGCTGCTGCATTGTATGCAATAGGTATGTTGAATTTCTTTCCCCATTCAGTTGCATCAGGATTTGAGAAAGCATGGGTAGCGCCTTTATATTCTTTGAAGAGGTAATCCGCATGCACAGAATCCATTTCTTTTTTAAAATGGTGAACTTCATCAGAAGTAACGAATTGATCGTCTGCACCATGACACACTAAAATTTTAGCGAGAAGTAATTCTTTATTTGCAGGAACACCTGCAAGGCCACCATGAAAACTAACTACTCCTTTGAAAGTTTCTCCCATTTTTGCCAGATTCAATACCATTGAACCGCCAAAACAATAACCGATTGCTGCTATTTTGGTAGTATCGGCTTGGCTGTAAGTTTTGATCTTCTCAAGTGCAGCATCGAAACGTTCTCTTGCCATTTGATTGTCACGATAAAAAGGAGCAGATAGTTTTGCTGCTTCTTCAACACTGGAGGCATTTAAGCCATTACCGTACATATCAATTGCCATAGCTAAATAACCCAATTGAGCAAGTTGCTTAGCTCTTCTCTTTACATAATCATTCATTCCCCACCATTCGTGAATAATTAATACAATTGGAAGCTTGGATGATATGGTAGAATCAAAAGCTACAAATCCATTCAATTCAACAGAGTCGTCTAGATAGCTAACATTTTCTGTTTTAATGGTCATCTTGTTTTTATTATTGTTACAGGAAATCATTAATACTATTGTTGCAGATAGAATCAAGTAAAATTTATTCATGGTTAATTTTTTATAAAATTATGATATTCTTCAATAGTATTTTTTTATTAAAGGATCATCATTCAATATGTTCTTTGTCAATGATAGTTCTTAATAGTGATTATAATATTGCTGTCATAAAATTCCGACTCAGGTTGTTTTGATACCACTAATCACTTTAATATAAAAAAATGCAAGTAATAAATAAGTTAAATTCAAAGTTGCTGATAACCTGTTTTTTCATTTTTTTAATTTCACAAAGTCCGCTAGCACAGTATAGATCCTCTGTAAATTTTCAATTTTTTTATGATTATCTGTCACCTTATGGAAATTGGATTGAGTATCCGAAATATGGTTATGTATGGCATCCTCATTCAACTGTCGATTTTCATCCTTATAGAACTAAAGGACATTGGGTTTGGACAACTGAATATGAATGGTTTTGGGTTTCGGATTATGAATGGGGATGGGCGCCATTCCATTATGGCAGATGGTTTTACGATAACTATTATGGTTGGATTTGGATTCCTGCTAATGAATGGAGTCCTGCATGGGTGGTATGGAGATATGGTTCAGATTTTTATGGTTGGTCGCCTTTGGGGCCAGATATTGAAATTTCCATACTTTACTCTTCTGGTCCTGGTGATTTCCCATATTATTACTGGTCCTTTGTGCCTCAATATTTTGTTACCTCCGAAAATGTAAATGATCATTGCTATCACGTAGAACGTAATCAAACATTTTTGCAGTATTCACAATACATACTTGCAGGTAAAAGGAAGATGGAAAATAAGATGCAAATATTTGTTGGAGGCCCTTCAAAAAAAGAAATAGAGGAGAGAAGTCGGAAGAAAATAAACCCATATTATGTAAATGCAATTGATCTCCCGGGTAAAATGTTCATCAAAGAAAATCGGGTGAATATTTATAAGCCTATGTTTGAAATAAAAGATAAGAAAATCGCTAAGCCATCAATAATTCAAACAAACGATAAGCAAAATAACCAAGGGGAAGTAAATAAAGATGTTTTACAAAATCAGATAAAAAGAGAAGATCCCAATATGAAAAAACCAATTTTTCATGAAGATCAAAAAGAAAAAATAAATAAAGAAAAAGATTTTAAGGAAATGACCAATCCAGCTCCTGTTCCTCCAAATAAACCAGCTGAAAAAAATAGAAAAGTTGAAGATAGATATCCTGATAAATGGGAGCAGATTCGTAAAGTGCCAGACAGGTCTACAGCTCCGCCAGTAAATTTAAAGCCGATTCAAGTACCAAAATCTATAAATAATCAATTGAAAAAAGTGCCTGTAAATAAGGAAGTAATTAAAAGGGTGCCTTAAAAAAGAAGTCCCAAATGCATCAATTGGGACTTCTATAAAGATTAATTAATTTATCTCGGTAATGAAATCTTCTTTTGATTTCCTTACTTTTTTCAAATTTGCCAACCAGTCTTTTTCAGAATCTCTATAACCTATTGGAAGCATTACAACGCTTTTTAATCCTTTTTCATTTAATCCAAGTAAATCATCAACAGCTTGGTTATTGAATCCTTCCATTGGGGTGCAATCCACTTCTTCAAAGGCTGCAGCTGTAATAGCTACACCAAAAGCAAGATATGCTTGTTTGGCAGCATGATTGAAATTTTCTTCGTTGCTTCTGTTTGGGTATGCACTCAATAGGTAGTTGCGATAATTCTCCCAACCTTCATTTGTAAATCCTCTTGTTTCATTTGTTAAATCAAACATTTTATTGATTCTTTCAGTAGTGTATGTATCCCAAGCGGTAAAAATCAACAAATGAGAACAATCAGAAACCATCGATTGATTATTCGATATGGCTTTGATTTTATCTTTCATTTCTTGATTGGTAATAACTATTATTTCAATGGGTTGAAGTCCGCTCGAAGTAGGAGCCAATCTAGCGGCTTCCAATATTCTATCAACTTTTTCCTGAGGTACAGCTTTGCCATTCATTGTTTTTGTAGCATACCGCCAATTTAATCTTTCAATCATGTTCATATTATGGTTGTTTTTTATTTTTCTATAAATCCAAAATTAACCTGAACGATCAGTGGAAATTATTTTATTAACTTTTATTTTATATATTTTACAATAATTTCAATTCAAAGTTATAAACAAATAGCCATGAAGAATTTTAAAACTTTTGATTTGGCAATAATTATTGTAACAATTATTTTGTCATTTTGTTTACCTATTGAATGTATTTCAGCAAAAAAAGCTCCATTTTTCAAAAAAGTAAATGTCATTGATACAATATATAATCCATTAGCTGTTTTTTCAAAAGAATGGAGGGTCGATAAATACCAAGCGTGCAATACAGCTAGGGGTATTAAATATTTTACATCCAGTGAAAAAGAGATTGTTCAGATATTAAACATGGTTCGCTTAAATCCTGTTTTATTTTTAAACAGTGTAATACTAAATCCTGCTTCTCCTTATTACAAATTTCCTGCTGCTAGAAATCATTATGATGAAACTTTGATTACTACTTTGCAAAAACTTCAACCGAATTCAAAACTTCTCATCCCAAATGAAGATGCTTTTATCAGTGCAAAATGTCATGCTGTAACATCAGGCAAAATAGGTTATGTAGGACATGATAGAAAAAACTCCAATTGTAAAGAAGATTTTTATGGAGAGTGTTGTTCATATGGATTTTCAGACGCTTTGTCTATTGTAATGTCATTATTATTGGATTACGATGTCCCCTCGCTTGGTCATCGTGAAATATGTTTATCTACTACTTATTCTTCCATTGGGGTATCTATTCAGCCACATCAATCATATGAGTTTAATGCAGTGCTTGATTTTAAGTAGTTTATTAAAGAGGAATATTTATTGTTGTTGTTTAAACTAGTGATGATTATTAGTATTGCAAGCAGTTTTGTTAATAATTTATTTTTTCTTCCGTTTTTTGAATAATTTTCAAATATTAAAGTGATCTATTGTTTTTTATAAAAAAATTAGTTATCTTAGTACTCATCTATGATAAATGCAAAACAATACAAGTTTTCTTCAAAGTTGCGCACTTCAACTACCACAACAACCCGTCAGGGTTGAATCTAATTATATTATCCAAAGGGCTTCGGCTGTAAGAAAAGAAAAAGTTCTACTTTCAATTAGGCATCTCACTAAAAATTAATTTTATGCAAGTATTGAAATTTGGAGGCACATCAGTAGCCAATGCGGAAAACATACAAAAAGTCATTTCAATAGTTTCGGAGGCTATCAAAAAAGATAAAACGGTTGTGGTGGTTTCTGCGTTAGGTGGAGTTACGGATCTATTGCTTGATGCAGCTTCCATAGCTTCAAATGGCAATGAATCTTACAATGAAAAGTTGGGTTTATTTCAACAAAGACACCTTGATTGTGTAAATACCTTGATTCAATCTGACAACAAAACACAATTAATTACTCAAGTAGAAAAAGTTTGTAAAGAATTGAACAATCTTTTTGATGGTATTTTTATGTTGGGTGAATTAACTGCACGAACAAAAGACAGAATTGCCAGCTATGGAGAATTTTTATCTTCGCAAATAATTTCAGTCGCTTTTGAAGAAAAAAAAATTAAGTCACAATGGAAAGATGCCAGAGATTTAATTCAAACCAATGCTGCTTTTGGTGCTGCTGTTGTTGACTATAATGAAACCAATGCAAGAATCAAAGATTTTATAAATAAAACAGACACAAATTTATTTCTAATACCCGGTTTTATTGCATCTGATTTTTCTGGGATTACTACAACATTAGGTAGAGGTGGTTCTGATTATACAGCAGCCATTTTTGCTGCAGCACTGGATGCAACTAATCTTGAAATCTGGACTGATGTTAGCGGAATGATGACAGCAGATCCCAGATTGTGTTTAAATGCTAAGATAATTCCTCATATAGCTTATCAAGAAGCAATGGAGTTGTCTCATTTTGGAGCCAAGGTAATTTATCCTCCAACTATTCAGCCGGTAATGACAAAAAACATTCCAGTATGGATTAAAAATACTTTCGCTCCAAATGACTTTGGTACAAAAATTTCTAATGTTAATGTTGCTGATTCTGCTAAAAATGAAACCAATATTGTAAGAGGTATATCCAGTATCAATAATGTAAGTCTGATTACGCTGGAAGGCAGTGGAATGATAGGAATTCCGGGCTTTTCCAAAAGATTATTTGAATCGCTTAGCAATGAAAGAATAAATGTTATTCTGATAACCCAAAGCTCCTCCGAACATTCAATTTCCGTTGCCATTGAAGGTGATGCTTCGGAAAAAGCTGTCAATTCGGTAAATGCCGCTTTTTTTAATGAAATAGCATTACAAAAAGTTGAACCTCTTAAGATCGAAAAAAATCTATCCATTGTTGCACTTGTGGGAGAAAATATGAGAAATCATACCGGTGTTAGCGGTAGAATGTTCAGTGCAATGGGAAGAAATGGTATCAACATTAGAGCAATAGCACAGGGGTCATCAGAAAAAAATATTTCTGCAGTAATTGATACCAATGATGTTAAAAAGACAATCAATGTATTGCATGAAGAATTCTTTGAAACAACTTTCAAACAAGTCAATGTATTTTTAGCAGGAGCCGGAAATGTGGGAAGTAAATTGTTGGCACAGTTACAGCAACAAACCTCTTTCTTGATGGAGAAAATGAGGTTAAACATAAGGTTAACAGGAATTATAAACAGTAAAAAAATGCTGATTGATGAATCGGGCATTGATATTGAACGCTGGAGGGATTCATTGAATTCAGGGGAGCCGGCGGATTTGCAAAAATTTGTTCAAACTGTTTTGGATCTTAATTTGAGAAATAGTGTATTTGTTGATATTACTGCCAATGATGAAGTGGCAAGTATTTATTATAAGCTTTTACACAAAAGTATTGCTGTTGTCGCATGCAACAAAGTAGCAGCATCTTCATCTTATGAAAATTACAGGAAATTAAAAGATCTTTCAAGAGAATTCAATGCTCCCTTTTTATTTGAAACAAATGTTGGGGCTGGTCTTCCAGTTATCAGTACCATCAATGATTTGATTCACAGTGGCGATCGAATTCATAAAATTGAAGCGGTATTGAGTGGTACATTGAATTTTGTTTTCAATCACTATGATGGCAAAAGAAAATTTGCAGAGGTGGTTAAACAGGCTCAAGATGAAGGTTACACTGAACCTGATCCTCGATTGGATTTAGGTGGAACAGATGTAATGAGAAAAATTATGATACTGGCAAGAGAGGCGGGAGAATGTATGGAAATGGATACTATTGCCAATAGTAGTTTTATGCCGGAAGCTTGCATGAAAGGAACTGTCAGTGAGTTTTACACTTCCATGGAACAATATGAAGCGCATTTTAAAGAATTATTCAGCAATGCTGATAAAGCCGGAAACAAGTTAAAGTTTGTGGCAAGTTTTGAAAATGGAAAAGCCTCCGTTGGTTTGCAGCACATTCACCCAAAGCATGATTTATTTCATTTGTATGGAAAGGATAACATTGTGTTGTTTTATACAGATAGATATAAGGAACAGCCTTTGGTGGTAAAAGGTGCTGGTGCTGGTGCAGAAGTAACAGCCAGTGGGGTGTTTGCAGATATTATAAGAGCAACTAAAAATTAAATATGCATTCAATTAAAGTTAAATCTCCCGCTACGCTTTCAAATCTCTGTTGTGGTTTTGATATATTGGGTATGGCATTAAATGAGCCTTATGATATTATTGAATTGATTAAAAAAGAAGAATCAGGGATTTTAATCAAACACAAAGATTCTTATCAACTTCCTGCTGATCCTAAAGTGAATATTTCAGGTGTCGCATTGCAGGCAATGATGGATTCATTGAATTATGAACAAGGTTTTGAATTAGTAATTGACAAAAAAATAAAACCTGGTAGTGGAATTGGGTCAAGTGCTGCAAGTGCTGCAGGTGTTGTCGTTGCTGCAAATGAATTACTAGGTAAACCTTTCAATAAAAAGCAATTGATTTCATTTGCAATGGAAGGAGAGGTGCTAGCCAGCGGATCAAGACATGCGGATAACCTGGCTCCTTGTATTTATGGCGGTTTGGTGCTGATTCGTGACACCCCCTCAATGGATATCATTTTTCTTAATATACCTCCATTATTTATTACCATCATTCATCCACAAATTGAAATAAAGACTTCCTATGCCAGAGAAATTCTCCCAAAGGAAATTTCATTGAAAAATGCTGTGACGCAATGGGCTAATGTAGCAGGATTGGTATCAGGATTTATGAAAAATGATTACGAGTTGATTCAACGTTCTCTACAAGATGTGATAGTAGAGCCTGTTAGAAGTAAATTGATACCAGGCTTTGATGATGCAAAATGTAAATGCTTGGATGCAGGTGCCTTGGGTGGTGGAATCTCTGGAAGCGGCCCTTCTTTGTTTATGTTGAGTGAAACAGAAGCCATTGCTCGTTTAGTTGAAAACGAAATGAAATCAGTGTATAATCAAATAGGCATTGATTATAAAACTTACGTTACTACTGTTGCGAATAATGGAGTAGAATTAATAAAATAAGTTGGTTTTTATTAAAATTAAAATTTGACAATGAATTTTTATAGTCTGAATAGGCAATCTCCTGAAGTTGGTTTTAAAAAAGCCACAATTAGCGGGCAAGCACCGGATAAAGGGTTGTATTTCCCGGAGTTTATCCCGCAATTTAAATCTTCATTTATAAAGGAAATTGAGGATATTCCCAATGAGGAAATTGCTTATGAAGTGATGAGGCCTTATGTTGGAGACTCAATGCCTGAAAATATTTTAAAAGATATTGTAACGCAAACGGTCAATTTTTCAATTCCGCTAGTTCCTGTAAAAGAGTCTATTTTTTCATTGGAAATGTTTCACGGCAATACGCTTGCTTTCAAAGATATTGGCGCTAGATTCATGAGCAGGTGTTTGGGTTATTTTGTAAAAGGCAATGATAAAAAAGTGACGGTATTGGTTGCAACTTCCGGTGATACGGGAGGAGCAGTTGCAGATGGCTTTTATGATGTGGAAGGAGTTGATGTTGTGATATTATATCCTTCGGGTAAAGTAAGTACTGTGCAAGAGAAACAATTGACCACATTGGGTAAAAATATTCATGCTATTGAAGTAAATGGAAGTTTTGATGATTGTCAGCGTTTGGTGAAACAGGCTTTTGTAGATCCGATTTTAACAAGTGTACTTTTTTTAACTTCTGCAAATTCAATAAATGTAGCACGTTGGTTACCTCAACAATTTTTTTATTTTTTTGCATACAAACAATGGGTTGATAAAAATCAGCCACCGGTTATTAGTATTCCAAGTGGAAATTTTGGAAACATTTGCGCAGGCTTATTGGCTATGAAATCAGGGTTGCCTATACAACATTTTATTGCTGCATGCAATGCCAATGATGTGGTTCCAGAATATCTTGCGTCTCATCATTATAAGCCTAAGGCACCAGTAGCCACTATCTCCAATGCCATGGATGTAGGAGACCCCAGCAATTTTATTAGAATACAGCAATTATTTGGTATGGATGCTTCGGAACTAAAAAAAGTTTTTTCGTCAGTAAGCATAACAGATGATGAAACTAAAAATACCATCAAAAGAATTTATCAGGAATGTAATTATTTGTTAGACCCGCACGGCGCTGTTGGTTTTTTGGCGTTGGAAAGATATTTAAATAACAATCACTCACAAAAGGGTGTATTTGCTGAAACAGCTCACCCTGTGAAGTTTTATGATGTGGTAGAACCTGTTATACAGCAAAAAATTCCATTGCCAGAATCAATTGAAAAAATTATTCATAAAACAAAAATGTCTGTCAAAATGGAAGCTGATTATAATAGTTTGAGAGAATGGTTGTTGTCTATGAAATGATCTTTTATTTTCAAATTTGTCTAATTGAGAATAGATTGAATCCTTTTATTCGCTTCACTTTCAGTCGTAACAGTCTGATAAGTTATTGCAACAAAATCTCCTTGATAATAATGCAAATCCCCATTAATAACACAAACCACCCAAACATGCTTTTTAATTTTTCGCCGGATATTTTTTTGGAAAGAAATGTTCCAATATAAATACCAATGATAGAAAAAATTGAAAATGTAATCAACAATTGCCAATCAATTATTAAAGACGTATTCAATGATCCTGCAAATCCAATGATTGAATTCATAGCAATAATCATAAATGAAGTGCCGACGGCTTTCTTCATTGGCATTTTTATTAAAACAACTAAAGCTGGAATGATTAAAAAACCTCCACCAGCTCCCACTAAACCGGTAATTATACCTACTAGTAATGCTTGATTAAAAATTGTAAAGTAGTTATTCACTGTTTCTTGGTTTGATGCTTTTTTTATTTTCGAACCAGCGAATATCATGCTTAAGGAAGCGGTTATCATAACAACACTAAATATTGTCATCAAAGCGACAGATTTTGTAAAATGGTATGATTTTTCCGAAAAAAGAATATCAGGTATATTGGGAAGTAACAAATGTCTAACTAAATAAACTACTGCAATTGAAGGGATTCCAAAAATGACGGCTATTTTGTAATCGACATTTTTTTCTTTGCTCTTTTTTATCAATCCCACCAATGATGATAACCCGACAATAAATAATGAATAAGTAGTCGCCAACATTGGATTGATAGCCAATATGTAAACTAGAATTGGTACAGTAAGTATAGCTCCGCCCCCTCCAATTAAACCTAATGTTGTTCCAACCATAATTGCCAAAAAATATCCAACATACTCCATAATATTATTTTACAGACGAAAGTAAAGTATTAAAGCGGCTATAAGGGTAAGATTGATTACAAAATATGAACTTTATTAAATCAGGTTGGCTACTTTTTTAAAATTTCTTAAATTAGTATTTAATTTATTGACATTCTGATTAATTTTACTGAAATTATTTTTTATGAAAAAGAGATACATTTTGTTTAGCTTTTTACTCTCCATGACTTTTTTAATTTCTATTGTTTCTTGTGACAAAATAAAAAAAGAAATTTTCAATTCATTCAGTACTAACGGAGGCACTTTCGATTTTTATGTAGACTTAGTAACAGACACAAGTATAACGGCGGATTTTGCTCAGTTATCAACACACTTGAATGTGGATTCCATAATTCAGGCAAAAACGAATGGACTATTCAGTTTGAATGATGTAACTAAAATAAGTTTGGAATCTGCTGAGGTAGTTATTAATAATCCAGACATAGCAAATAACATCTCAAATTTCGAAACGGGAGGTATTATTTTCAACACAAATACCAATACAGACCCTATTACAATTGCAACTGGAACAATTCCTGATAATTATTCAGATCGATTCCAATTTCAATGCATGGATTCAGTTAATTTAAAAGATTACTTGAGAGGAACAGAATTGGTGTATTTATATGTTGCTAAAGCCAGAAGACAAACTACTTTACCATTAAATTGTACTTTGAATATTAAGTTAAAAATTGAATAATTAATTTAAAAGAGCACTTTTTTTAATAATATTTCAATTCAGCCGATTATTAATTCAGGGGTTAATTTTTTTTCATTTTAACTGCAATTTCCTGCCTTAAATATTCCATTTCCGTATGTCGCAAATAATGCTATAAATAAAATCGCATTAGGTAATTTTATCTTTATTTAAATATTGAGTGAATATTTAATCAATCATTAAGATTAAAAATCGACAATTAATATTTATTCAATTGCTAGGGTAAACTTATCATTTGTAGTCGCAGATATTAATTTATTGGAACATTAGATCATAAATATCAATACGGCCTTATTTTTTTACATAAACAACTTTATAGCAGTTGATTTGTTGTAAATAGAGTAAAAATCTGGTTAATAATATATCATTACAGTTTATTCTTACGTAATTTGGAAATCATTTTAATAACAATCGATTTTATTCGTGTTTAATAAAGAAAAAAAAATAATTATTAGCGGTCCATGCAGTGCAGAAACTGAAGAACAATTAATGAAAACTGCCCTTCAGATTGCTGCTACAGGAAAGGTAGATATGTTGAGGGCTGGTATTTGGAAACCTCGTACTAAACCTGGAATGTTTGAAGGTGTTGGAGCGGAAGGATTACTTTGGTTATCTAACGCTAAAAAACAAACGGGGCTTCCGGTTGCAATAGAAGTCGCAACCTCCAAGCATGTAGAGGAAGCATTGAATTATGGAATTGACATGTTTTGGATTGGTGCAAGAACCACAGCGAATCCCTTCAGTGTTCAGGAAATTGCTGACTCGTTAAAAGGAGTTGAAATTCCTGTGTTTGTAAAAAATCCAATTAATGCAGATCTTGAATTGTGGAGCGGTGCATTGGAACGATTTAAGAAATCCGGAATTGAAAATGTTGGAATGATCCACCGCGGATTTTCAAATTATGGCAATACAGAATACAGAAACCCACCCATGTGGCATTTGCCAATAGAAATGAAAAGGAGGCATCCTGATATGTTGTTATTATGTGATCCTTCTCATATTTGCGGAAACAGAATTTTACTTCATGTTATTTCTCAAAAAGCAATTGATCTTGATTTTGATGGATTAATGATTGAATCCCATAACAATCCAGATAAAGCGTGGAGTGATTCTAAACAACAAATTACACCCGAGGATTTACTTGATATGATTAATCACTTAACATGGAGAAGTGAAGATTCTGAGAAAAAAGAATTTTTAGATGCGTTAAGTAGATTAAGGGAACAGATTGATATCATTGATGACGAATTACTGTCTTTATTATCTCATCGCATGAAAATTGCAGAAAAAATAGGAAGTTATAAAAAACAAAATGAGATTACTATTTTTCAAAGGAAAAGATGGAATGATATTTTTGAAAATGCATTGGTAAGAAAAAAAGATTTGGGGTTAAGTGAAGAGTTTATTAAAAAATATCTTGAAGCTGTTCATCTCGAAAGTATCAGTCATCAAAATAAGATCATGAATAACCAATCAGAAGAAAATGAAATCTAGAGAAATTGATTTTGGTGCAAATAAGGTCAGATGCTATTTTGATTCTTCAATCTATGATTTGGATACTATTTGTATTAAAGAGCAATCAGTTTTGCTGACCGATGAAATTATTCATTCACTATATTCAGATTTTTTTTATGGTTGGAGGACTATTGTAATAAAATCAGGGGAAGAAAATAAGCAACAGTCAACCATAGACGAAGTAATCAGTCAATTAATCAAGTATGGTGTTGATAAAGGAACTTGTTTGATTGGAGTTGGAGGTGGAGTTGTGACAGATATTGCAGGTTTTGTCGCATCAATTTATATGAGAGGATTGAAAACAGGGTTTATTCCCACTTCATTGCTTGGAATGGTAGATGCATGTATTGGGGGGAAGAATGGCATTGATGTAGGTACATATAAAAATATGCTAGGCACAATCAGGCAACCCTCATTTATATTGTATGATTTTAATTTTTTAAATACTTTACCTGATATAGAATGGTCGAATGGTTTCGCAGAGATCATTAAACATGCATGCATACGCGACTATGATATGTTTGTAAAATTGGAATCATCTTCCATAAATTTCTATAAACAACATCTAAATGAATTTTCTTTACTAATTGAAAAAAATGTATTGCTTAAGTCATTAATTGTTCAATCGGATGAATTTGAATCTGGAGAAAGAAAGCTCTTAAATTTTGGACATACTATTGGACATGCAATGGAGAGATTGTATAAACTTTCTCATGGTCAAGCGGTCAGCATTGGAATGATGTGTGCCATTTCACTTTCTGAAAAGCTTTTAGATTTTAATAGTGAAAACGTAAAAAGATTAAAAGAGTTGCTGAAAATTTATTCGCTTCCGGTTTCATATGATTTTGACAAAGAAAAAATCATTGAAAATATCCTTTTTGATAAAAAGAGAAGTAGTCATGAAATTTCATTTATTTTACTTGAAGAAATAGGTAAGGGACAAATCAAAAAGATTCCTATTTCAGAATTGTCTCAACTAATTACACAATTATTTTAATTATTAGGATTTTAAATCAATGCAACAGATTATTAAACCAGGTTTCATTGAGGGGATAGTAAAGGCTCCGCCTTCCAAAAGTGTCATGCAAAGATTTTGTGCTGCAGCTTTATTACATAATGGTAAAACAATAATTCGTAATCCCGGGGTTAGTGAAGATGATTTTGCGGCGATTGAGATAATTAAAAAATTGGGGGCAAAAGTTAGTGTAGATTCGAAAGGATGCTTAATAATTCAAGGAAATCCAGATTTGTTGTTAAGTGATTTTTCATCCGATGATGGGTTTGTTTTGGATTGCGGAGAAAGTGGACTTTCATTAAGAATGTTCACTGCTATTGCGGCTATGACATCAGGTCGTTTCATGATGCAAGGTGCTGGAAGTCTTTTGCATAGGCCAGTTGATTTTTTTGAGGATGTATTCCCGCAGATGGGCGTTAAAACAAAATCAAATCAAGGGAAATTGCCTTTGGAAATTGTTGGTCCGATTATTCCCTCCGACATAAAGATTGACGGGTCATTAAGTTCACAGTTTCTTACAGGTTTATTGTTTGCTTATTCACATAAAATAAAAGAGCGTGTATGCATTGAGGTTAGTAATTTGAAAAGCATTCCATATATTGATCTTACGATTGAAATACTTCTCAAATTTGGCTATGATGTAGTCAATGATAACAATAAAAATTTTGTATTAAACCCTGTTTCTAAAACAGAAAGTATTATTGAGTGTGATGTAGAGGGAGATTGGAGTGGCGCTTCTTTTTTGTTGGTCGCCGGAGCTATAGCTGGTAAAGTTGATGTGAATGGACTTTCTATATATTCAAAACAGGCAGACAGATCAATTTTAACAGCTTTGAGTTTGGCTGAAGCCAATTTATCGGTTTCAGAAGATTCAATCAAAGTGGAAAAGCCTTTTGGTAGCAGAAGGTTGAAACCCTTTCATTTTAATGCCAATCAATGTCCGGATTTATTTCCGCCATTGGCTGCACTTGCTGCTAATTGTGATGGAATATCTATAATCGAAGGAGTCAATAGATTATTGTTTAAAGAAAGTAATCGTGCTGTTTCAATAATAGAATCATTTGCCTCCCTGGGGGTTAAAATTGAATTGCAAGATGATATGATGATTGTTCATGGAGGGCATATTGTTACTGGCGGCCAAATTCATTCTTTCAATGATCATCGAATTGCGATGGCCTGTTCATTGTTGGGTCTAATTGCAATGGAACCTGTTAAAATAATGGATGCTAAAGTGGTGGGGAAATCGTATCCGAATTTTTTTAATGATTTGGAAATGATAAGAAAAAAATAAGTGTATTTTGTATTTCATTAAAAAATTAAATTCATGAATTCATTTGGAAGACTTTTCAGGGTTCATATTTTTGGAGAATCTCATGGAAAGGTTGTAGGAATAAATATAGATGGTTGCCCTCCCGGAATACCTATACATTCAGATGACTTTGTTAAAGATCTTGATAGAAGAAGAGCCGGAGATAAAGGTACTACTTCCAGAAAAGAAGATGATATTCCATTGATTCAAAGTGGAGTATTCAATGGCTTTACAACAGGGACCCCCATAAATATTGTATTTAACAACAAGGATACTCAAAGTCAGGATTATGAAGAAATAAGGAAATTCCCGCGTCCAGGACATGCAGATTTTGTGGCATCAAAAAAGTTTAATGGCTTTGAAGATTACAGGGGTGGAGGGCATTTTAGTGGAAGACTCACTGTATGTTTGGTAGCGGCAGGAGTAATTGCAAAAAAAGTATTGTCTCATCATTTTATAAATCATAAAATTGAAATCAATTCAAAGCTAATTTCAGTTGCAGGAAACTGTGACATAGAAAAAGGTATTCAACTTGCTGTAGAAGCCAATGATTCTGTTGGTGGAATTGTTGAATGTGTTGTGGATGGCTTACCTGTCGGGTTAGGCGAACCTTTTTTTGATTCTGTTGAATCTCTATTGAGTCATGCAGTTTTTTCAATTCCTGCTGTAAGAGGAATTGAATTTGGATTGGGATTTGCAGCAGCAAAAATGTTTGGGAGTGATCACAATGATGCTTTCATAGATTCCCAAGGTCGCACAAAAACTAATAATAGCGGTGGTATTTCCGGAGGTCTAACCAATGGGAATCAACTTATATATCGAATTGCAGTTAAGCCAACTTCCTCCACTCCTCAAAAACAAGATTCATTAAATATAAAAAATGATAAAATTGAATCTTTCATTGTTAAAGGTCGACATGATTTATGCATTGCTTTAAGAATACCGCCGGTTCTGGAATCTATAACTGCAATGGTTATTGCAGATCAATTATTGATTTGAAATTCTACACCCCTTTATTATATTTATATTTAGTATATATGTATTTATCACTTAATGAACGTAATTTATTTATTTCATAATTTTTGTTTGAAATAAATCCAAAATTTAACAAATACTTTGTAAATTTAGCAGTCGTTTTTTCCTTTTGGAGTATATTTATTTAGTTGAATAGGAAAGGTATAATTATTTTTTACAACATTCTTTTTTTTAATTGTTAAGCTAACAGTCATGAATAAACGTTTTTTTAAAAGTTTAATTTGTATTTTTTTACTTTTTCTGATAGTATTTAATGTAAAAAAAGTTCATGCTGGTTTAAATAATAGTTCCAAAAATATTAAAATGATATTCAATGGTAATGGAAATTTCCCATTGAATAATAAAATTTTAGCTGCACCTATCATCAATTCATTTACTCCGGGTTTTGGAAACTACGGAGATACAATTACAATTAAAGGTACAGGATTTACAACTGTTTTGGATGTTAAATTAAATGGAGACTCAGTAGAAAGTTTCACCATTTCAGGTGACACAATGATAAAGGCTGCTATTAAAATCACCAACACCAGTGGGTATCTTTCAGTCATGACAGCTTTAGATACTGTTACTAGCGCAACAAGGTTTTTTTTAATACCCACCATATCGAGTATAAGCCCACTTTACGGAGCAAGTGGAGCTAGGGTAGTTATTTTTGGTAAAAATTTTATTGGAGGTTCAGCAGTTAGATTGAATGGAGTAACCATGACATCTATTACTTATACAAATGATTCTATTATCGCGTTTGTTCCTTCAACTGGCAACAGTGGGTTGATTTCTGTAATTACTCCTGCCGGAACTGCAACAAGCGCTGACAGTTTTTATGTTACACCTGTTATAACATCATTTTCTCCTCTTAATAATACTTCTATTAATACCATTACTATCACCGGAAAGAATTTTTTATCTGCTTCTTCCGTAAAAATTAATGGCGAAAATGTTCAAAGTTTTACCGTAGTAAGTAATACATCTATTTCTGCTACTATTTCTTCTTCAAACACATCCGGTTTGATTATTGTGACTACCAAAGGAGGTTCTGATACTAGTTCAAGTGTCATTTCTTTAATACCTAATATCCAAAATATTAATCCAAATTATGGCAGTGTTGGTGATACGGTTATATTGACAGGTTCCAATTTCACTGGAGCTTCCTCAGTAAAGCTAAATTCTGTTAATGTGGATAATTTTACAACTTTAAGTGATGACAGTTTAAGGGTTGTGTTATCATCATCTAATTCATCTGGTAAATTTACAGTAACAACTCCTGTAGGTACAGGCACAAGTACGGATAGTTTTTATGTAACGCCGACGATTACAAGTTTCACACCTAGCAATGGAATAGTAGGTTCGAGTTTTGTGATTAAGGGGACGAAGTTTAAGGTGTTGACGTCGGTGAAGATAGGAGGAGTGAATGTACAGAGCTATACTTTGTCGGGGGATACAAGTATAACAGCGGTAGTGTCATCATCGAATGTAACAGGAACGGTAAGTGTGAGCAATCCGCGGGAAACGATTACCACCTCAGATAGTTTTTATGTGAAGCCATCGATTAGTTCAATTAGTCCGAACTATGGATTAGTAGGATCAACGATAGTGATAAGTGGAACGAAGTTTACGGGAGCTACATCTGTTAAGATAGGGAGTGATACTGTACAAAGTTATGTGGTAGACAATTCAACTAGCATAACAGCGGTAGTGTCATCATCGAATAGAAATGGAAAGATAACGGTTACTACGCCGTGGGGCAGTGGTATCAGTTCGGATAGTTTTTGTGTGACCCCTGTGATTACATCGTTCAGTCCGACGAGTGGCGTAGTAGGATCAACGGTAGTGATAAGGGGAACGAAGTTGTCATCGATTACATCGGTTAAATTAAATGGAGTGAATGTATCAAGTTATACATTGTCTGGAGATACGATTATATCAGCAGTATTGACATCGTCAAATACTACAGGTAAGAT
>CAMCAY010000003.1 GCA_945872815.1 Chitinophaga pinensis | reverse complement strand
AGCTCATCGCCTGTCTTGAACTGCTTTAAAAATTCGTCTGATAGTAGGTCTTCCTTTTTCATAACGTGTGTTTGGTTTAAAGTTAAAAAAATTGTTGGGGTTTAAACCCCAACAATTAATAACTTACACACTTCATAAGATAGTCCCTTTAACTTCCAAGACGATGAAAAAGATCTTTGATTTGGTATTCCCATAATTGACTTTGATCTTTTATTTCTTTTTTATCCGCAAAGTCTTTAATGATCAGTATGGTTTGGTTCGTTACTTCTGATCGATCGATTCTGAATTCAAAATATTCATCCTTTGCCATGTAGCTCCAACGATAGCGCACATAACTATCCAATTCCTTTTCCAATAAAGTTGCTTTTTCTTCTGTTCCATTCCATGAAAAGCTGTACTCTCCGTCTTTTTCATCAACTTTATCTGCAAACCATTCCTGCAATGAAGCAGGATTTACTAAAAATTCAAACAGAATGCCAGGAGAGCATCTGATAGGATATTCCAAGGTATATAAAACTTTCTTGCTCATTATTCTTAAATTGTTTCAATGTTTGATGCAATAATAGAAAATTAATCAACGTAAAGAAATAAATAGCAAGGTTTTTTTACGTATTCTTTCAGTTTTAGTCATTTCAGCTTGTTTTAATGATTAAAATCTCATAAAATCATGACTATTGTACACTAAAAAACAAAGTTTAACCCTAAAAGTTCTGAATAAACCATTTCATAAATTAAACAGTATTAATATAAAAATAATCAAAGAAAAAAGAATTAATCAGGACTCAGCAGAGATTTTAATATACAAAAGTTTAATTCACTCAAATTAAAAATGAAATCGTCATTAAATAAAACGTTACCTGATAAAGAGAAAAGCTGATAAATAATTCCTATTGTTCAAAAAAGCCACACAAGAAAAAAATACTCGTTTCAAATCTATTTTAGTAAGCAACGTTGTTTAATTCAACTTTGGTCATAGAATAAAAATGATTTTGCAATTCATGCACAAAAATGGGATTGTAAATATGGCGATGTTCATCTCTGTGCCAAATTTCCATTTTACTGAAATCGCCTTCTTTTGGTATCAACACCCTAAAAGCACCTTTCGAATATTTGATTGTGCCATCTTGGTTGCTTTGTTTTGAAAACTTTAATTGCATCAGCGCCTTCTCACTAAGTGGCAATGGCTTAATCTGTGAAAGATCATACCAAAATTCCTGTATAGCATTATCGATACAAACTTGATGATTAAATCTGTCTACATCGGTTACAATTCCTAATTTGACATCACCATCATTCATTGCTAAAAAATAGTTGCCTTTTTTAATTTCATTGATTCGCAGCATTTGTTTTTTATACAATGCTAACTCATGTATAAAAACAAGGAAATGACAATTGTCATTTCCTTGAATATTTGTAACGTGATTCTATTTGAAAGTAATGGAAACGCCTTATTTTTTATTCAGCCCAACTCATAACATAACCTTCATTTTCTATTTCAATAGCAAACTTCGTCAATTGTAGTGGTCTGAAAGTATCAATCATTACTGCCAATTCCTTGGTTTCCTTTGCACCGATACTTTTCTCCAAGGCTCCGGGATGCGGACCATGAGGAATCCCTGCAGGATGCAATGTCATCATACCTCTTGTTACATGCTTTCTGCTCATAAAATCACCATCTACATAATAAAGTAATTCATCACTGTCGATATTGCTGTGATTGTAAGGTGCGGGAATTGATAATGGATGATAATCATATAATCTTGGAACAAAAGAACAAACAACAAAAGCATCTGTTTCAAATGTCTGATGAACAGGTGGGGGCTGATGTACCCTTCCGGTTATTGGCTCAAAATCATGAATGCTGAAAATATAAGGATAACAACAACCGTCCCAACCAATTACATCAAATGGATGTGTGCCATAGTGAATGCCATAAAGCAATCCCTTCTTTTTTGTTTTGATGACAAAATCACCCTTTTCATCAAAAGTTTTTAGATTTTCTGGTCCTCTGATATCTCTTTCGCAATAAGGTGAATGCTCCATCAATTGGCCATACTTGCTCATATACCTTTTAGGATAGCGAATTGGATGAAATGATTCTACAATAAACAATCTGTTTTTATCATCGTTGAAATGAATCTGATATATTGTTCCTCTGGGAATAACAATATAATCGCCATATCCAAATGTAAGTTCACCATAACAGGTTATTACAACTCCGCTCCCTTCATGTACGAATATCATTTCATCAGCATCCGCATTTTTGTAAAAATAGTTTGTCATACTTTTTTGGGGTGATGCAAGAACAATGTGACAATCATTGTTTACCAATACAGCTTTTCTGCTCTGAAGAAAATCTGCTTCCGGCTTAATATTAAAACCCTCTAAACTTCTGTGTTTGAGCATTTTCTCTTCGACAACTTCAGGAGAAACATCCACAGGGTCATCGCATTTAACAATTAATGTTGGAGGATAAGTATGGTACAATAAAGAATAATCGTTCGAAAATCCCTCGGTAGAAAACAATTGCTCTGAATAGAGAGCCCCGTCAGGTTTTTTAAATTGAGTGTGTCTTTTATGGGGAATAGAGCCCAATGATTTATAATGTGGCATAAAAATTAAAAATTCAAAAATGAAAAATAAAAAGTGAGTTGTAAAAAGTGAAGTTAATTTTTGAAAAAATACCCTTTACACAATGCAAGCACTAAAAAATAATATTTCCAGATGCGTTTATCGATGTGGTATGTGAAATTTCTAAAAAAAGTCAATTTGAAATCTTTTCGTTAAATGAGAAAAGCGAATTATCTTTCATTCAAAATTAAGGTAATTATCACTCAGCATCTAAAATTCTTAAAAAAATTTGACTACCATAGGATTGATATCAGATACGCACGGATACTTGGATAACTTGATTTTTGATTACCTGAAAGACTGTGACGAAATATGGCATGCCGGTGATTTTGGATCAATTGAGCTAATAGACAAACTAAAATTCGAGTTTGAAAAGTCTTCCAAAAAAATAATTATCCGAGGTGTATATGGCAATGTTGATAGCATCAGCATAAGAAAAGAATTTCCGGAAAGAATTGTTTTTAATTGTGAAAAAGTGAAAGTCATGATGCAGCATATTGGTGGTTATCCGGGCAGGTATTCTCCGGGGGTTCGATCAGAGTTGATTGTCCAAAAAGTAAAGCTGTTTGTCAGCGGGCATTCACATATTTTGAAAATTATGTACGATGATTCGATTCAATGTCTTCACATGAATCCGGGTGCAGCCGGAAAACAAGGCTGGCAAAAGGTTAGAACAATCATACGATTTGTAATAGATGGGAATGACATCAGAAATTGTGAAGTAATTGAGTTGGGTGTTAGATAAATAAATTCAACCTCTGTCTTTTCTTCTTTTCATTTCTTTTTTTAACAACGCAAGCTCCCGTCCGGTTTGTCCTGCAACCGAAGTGTTCTCCTCGGCTCTTCTCATCAGATATGGAATTACGTCTTTTATTGGCCCGAATGGAAGATACTTGCTTACACTGAACCCATGCTTTGCAAGATTGAATGTGATATCGTCACTCATTCCATATAATTGCGAAAAATGGATGTTTTGATGATTCAATGGAAGTCCTTTTTGAAACAAAAGATTTGCAGCAAGCAAGTTGCTGTTTCCATTATGAGATGCGACGATTATAGCTATTTTATCAAGGTTTGCAATACAAAATTCAATAGCGCTGTCATAATCCTTGTCTGTATTTTCTTTACTTAGTTGTATGGGAGATAGATAACCCATTTCAAGTGCTCTGTTTCTTTCCTTTTCCATATAAGCTCCGCGAACCAATTTTGCCCCTAGAATAAAGTTGCTCTGTTTCGCAATTTCAAAAGAGTAATGCAGAAATGACAACCGATCGTGCCTATATAATTGAAAAGTATTGTAGACTATCTTGTTATTTTTATTATAGTCTTTCATCATCATCATCGTAAGTACGTCTACAGGTTCCTGGATCCAGGATTCTTCTGCATCAACCAAAACGGCTACTTTTTTTTGCTCTGCATTTTCACAGATTTTCTTTAAACGGCCTTTTACTTTTTCCCATTCAGATTTTTCAAAATCAGAAAGTTTATCAATGGCAACCTCATAACTTACATAAATGGATTCATTTTCGTGCTGCAACATTAAGGAGTTGATTTTTTCCAAAAGCCCAAACCTTGAAATGCCGGTAACCTTTATACTGATATAAGGTATGTTAGATTGCGTTGATGCAAAATTGATTACTTTAATAAATTCATCTGTAGCTGCATCGAATGAGCCCTCTCCTTCAACCCCCTCCACACCATAATCTAGGATTACATTTACGTTGTGAGATTCTAGTTTATTTACTACATGGGTAGTTTGTTCAAGAGATTCTCCTCCAACAAACTGATTAAAAATGGTACTTTTAATGATTGTTTTAATGAATGGAATTCTCCATTTGATAAGGATTGGAATAACAGCCAATCCAAGCTTTACCAAAAAAGGTTTACCCATCACAGAAAATAAAAAATGGGCTTTTTTCAGTTCGTTATTTGTTTTATATGCAAAGGCAAATTCACTGTTTTCAAACGATATTAAAAGTTGGTTATTCATCTATTTTAGATTGATTTTATTGTATTAAAGTCCTGAATTTAAACAATGAACATTTTAAATTAATTCACAAACAAGGCCTTTAATTCAGGGGCATCTTCGGGCTTCAACTTCCCGCCGAGTATCAGTCTAAGTTGTCTTCTTCTAAGTGCTCCATCAAACAATTTTTTCTCCTCTTCTGTTTCGGGAATCACTTTATTCACTGCTCTTGGTTTTCCATTGGGATCTAACGCAACAAAAGTATAATATGCTTCATTGCTTTTGTATTTGTATTGCTGTATGGCATCTTCTCCCCAAACTTTCATGTGCACCTCCATACTGCTATTGAATGATCGGGTAACTTTTGCTTGTATATGAACCACATTGCCAATTTTTATGGGGCTTTCAAATGAAATATTATCAACTGAGGCGGTTACAACAGGTGAAGCACAATGTTTCATTGCTGCCAGTGCGGCGGCAATATCCATCCAATACATCAAACGACCACCCATTAAGTTTCCAAAATTGTTTGTATCATTTGGCAATACCAATTCTGTCATTATCACCAATGAATCAGATGATTTTTTTTCCATGAGTTTTTTTTGCAAAGATAGTATATGCCATACAATCGATTCGATTGCCAGAAATCAAATATTGAATTTTTCACTTTGTTCAATTGCATCCATCACAAGATGTAAAATTTCATCTGAAGAAGAATTGTAATCGATATTGAGTGGGGCTTTAAAAGTAACTTCCAATTTTGAATTAATTCGCTTAACACCCATCCCCTTTTTAGAAAAAGTATTTGAAAACCCTTTAATTACTACCGGAATCACAATAGGCTTATTTTGTTTTATGATAAAACCAGTACCTTTTCTTCCGGGAGCATACGGTGAAGTGGTACCTTGAGGAAATGTAATCATCCAATTGTTTTCAAGGGCTCTGGAAATATTTCTGGTATCTCCAACATCAAGTCCGCTAAGACTTTCGCCGGATGAATTGTTCCAAGTTCTCTTAACTGTTATTGCACCAGCCAATGCAAACAATTTTGCAACAAACGAACTGTTCATTGTTTTACTAGCAGCAACATAATTTATTTCTGTATAGGGCCTAATCAAATAATAAGGAAACCCTAGTTTTTTCTTTTTACCCCATGAGTGAGCACTGAAAATATGATATAGAGTGATGACATCCCAAAAGTATGTTTGATGATTACTTACAAATAAAACGTTCCTATTAGGTAAATTATCAAGATGATTGGTATCATTAATTTTTATTGAATTAAAAATATTAATGAAAGGGTAGGTCACAATACCAATAACAGATAATAACAACGATTTTATAGATGTTTTGCTTTTTCGATTGGTCATAAGTTTAAAATTACAACACGAATAAGATTAAATGTAAATAAACTGAATCATGATTAATATCATTAAAAAAAAGAGCGCTTTGTTTAAATAAATTATTGCGGAAAAATAATTTGTTAAACATATAATAAAATGTAAATTACATTGATTTTTTTAGGCTAAACATAAGTTTTGTACTGAAAAAGATTTGTAAAACTAAACCAAATTTATGCAATCAAAATTTACTCTTTCGGAAATCAGGAGAATGACTTTAAGGACATTTGCTGTTGTTATGCTATGTTCTTTGTGTTCTGTTTATGTTAGTGCTCAACAGTATTTAAATGGAAATCTAAGCACGGGTGCCACATCTAGCGATGGTACAGCAGCTCCTGCAGGTTTTACATGGAGTGAGGTGCAAGTCGGTAATGGCAATGCTGGATTTTCTTCTAGTATAACAGGGGGATTTTCAATTGCGGACAATTTTACTGTGCCTGCAGGTACCCCATGGTCTGTTACAAAAATAACAGTTTATGCCTATTCTACAGGATATACCGGCACAACTTCTCCATTTCAAGAATTAAGATTGCAAATTTTCAATACTAATCCTTCTGTTGGGACACCAACTCCAATATTTGGAGATTTAACTACCAACAGACTTTCATCAAGTTCTTCTGCGGGCATGTATAGGATTTTTAATGCAACGCCCGGAAACACAAGGAAAATATGGAAGTTGGAGGCGTTGGTTCCTGTAACATTAAATCCAGGTTCTTATTGGATGGAATGGCAAACAGGTGTGACATCTGCATTGACAAGCAATTATACACCTCCAAGTACCGTTGTTGGCACTACAACACAAACCGGTAATAATGCAAAACAACATGATCTTACTGCAAATACCTGGTCTGATGTGGTTGATGCTACAAGTACAGATCCTCAGGATTTTTCTTTTGTAATTAATTATGCAACTACTCCATGTTCAGGGATTCCAGAGTTGGGAAATACCATTTCTTCTGGATTGAGTGTTTGTGAAGGCATTGGATTTGATTTGTCTATTTCTAATTCAGTTGCAGGTTCTGGTGTTAGCTATCAATGGCAATCTTCATCTGACAATGTTACTTATACCAATATCAGCGGCGCTAATGGGGCCTCTTATTTAGCGATTCAATCAGCAGCCACTTGGTATCGATTAATCGCTACTTGTTCAAATTCCTCCCTTTCAGATACATCAACAGCCACTGAAGTTTCTATGAACCAGCCGACCAGCTGTTATTGTATACCGCCGGCTACAGATTGTACTTTGGACGATGTGATTTTAAATGTTACCATTGATACAATCAATAATACATCTGATTGTTCAAGCAGTGGTTACACTGATTACACAAACGACACTTCTGTTGGTACTGCAACATTAACGGCCGGAGCCAGAACGCCAATGAGTGTTGCAGTAGGAGCAGGTGGAACTGAACATGTTTCAGTTTGGATAGACTATAATCAAAATGGAGTTTTTGATTCTTATGAATTCACTTCATTAGGAAATGCCAATGGCGATACCATCAGAGGATTTATAAATACCCCGACAAATGCATTGGCCGGTGTTACGCGAATGAGAGTAAGATTGAGATATAGCACTGCATTAACAGATACTGCTGCGTGCATTGGCTATACATTTGGTGAAACTGAAGATTACAGAATAAACATCAATATTCCTCCTCCATGCACTGGAACACCCGATCCAGGAAATACGGTTTCATCGGTTTCATCGGTATGTCCGGGCATAGAATTCAATTTATCTATTTCTAACGATTTAAACAGTACTGCTTCGGAAATCTCGTATCAATGGCAGTCATCTTCTGATGGTATTAATTATACTGATATAGCAAATGCAAACAGTGATGCTCTTACTGCAATTTTAAATGAAACTTCCTGGTATCAATTAGTGGCAACTTGTTCAGGAAACAGTGCTACATCAACGCCTGTAATGATTACAGCAAATCCTTGGAATCTATGTTATTGTATTCCTGACAGTTCAAATTGTACTGACGATGATATCATTACAAATGTCGCGATTGATGCAATTAACAACAACTCAGACTGCGGTACAAACGGGTATACAGATTATACTACTAATGACTCGGTAGCAACTGCCATGTTATATACAAACAGTTCAAACCCAATCAGCGTAACAGTAGGTACAGGTGGTACTGAATATGTAGGTGCTTGGATTGATTATAACCACAACGGTTTATTTGACAGCACAGAATTTACATCTCTTGGTAGTGGAAATGGTGTTGTGTTAAATGGAAACATTGATGTTCCATCAGATGCTCAAACTGGATTAACAAGAATGAGGGTAAGATTAAGATGGCTAACTCCATTAGTAGGCACATCCGCTTGTATTGGATACACTTTTGGAGAAACAGAAGATTATAATGTTATGATAATGGCTCCTACGCCATGTTCAGGCACACCTGATGCAGGAAATACGGTTTCATCTGATACGAATGTTTGTCCTGGCACAATGTTTACTTTGTCCATTTCTAACAACACAAATATGTATTCCGGTCTTACTTTCCAATGGCAGTCATCATCTGATGGAATTACCTATTCAGACATTGCTGGTGCAAATGCTTCAAGACTAAATACCATTTTATCAGACACAACATGGTATCAATTAATAGTAACATGTTCTGGTAATAGTGTTACATCAGTTCCGGTGGAGGTTTTCGCAAACCCATGGAATGTGTGTTATTGTACTCCATCAACAACCAATTGCGGAGTAGATGATGTGATATTGAATGTAACAATGGGAAGTTCATTGAATAATACAACGGATTGCACAACAGGTGGTTATTCAAATTATGTGAATGACCCTACTGTTGGTACCGGTTTATTGGCGATTGGAAGTAGGATTCCAATGTCAGTAGAAGTTGGTCCTGGTGGTACAGAATATGTTGGTGTATGGGTAGATTATGATCACAGTGGATCATTTGATTCTTCTGAATTTACAGCGCTTGGTTCAGCAAATGGAGCAATTATCAATGGCGCTGTTAATGTGCCTGCTAATGCTTTATTAGGTGAAACAAGAATGAGGGTAAGAGTTAGATTTAATTTGGCATTAACTGGCAACGACGCTTGTTTAGGCTATACTTATGGAGAAACCGAAGATTATAAAGTGGAAATATTGACTTGTGTACCTTCTCAAATCACTCAACAACCTTTAGCCGTTACATCTTTGTGTGGTTCCAATGCAATGTTTACTGTTGAATCAACGGGTTTCAGTCCTATTTATCAATGGCAAACAAGAGCAAATTCAACTTTGCCTTGGACAGATCTGGTTGATGGTGGTGCCATCAGTGGTGCAAATACTGATTCATTAAAGATTCAGCCAATAGCTGATGCTATGAATGGAAGTCAATTCAGGGTGTCTATTTTCTATTGTGCAAGCACAGTTTACTCAGACTCTGTAGAATTAACTGTTTCAAAAATTAGTGGTTCTGCAGATCCTGCTTCCGCTGCAATTTGCAAAGGAAATGTTGCATTGTTATCAATAGGCGGGTATGTACCTGTACTACCTACTACTGTTACATTTGAATCAGGTGCATTAGGCACAACAATTCCTGATGATGGAACAACAGCCGGAATAAATAATAGCATAAATGTTACTGGAATTCCTGCCGGTTCTGTTATAAGTTCGGTTAAAGTAAAGATTAATGCTACCCATACATGGGTAGGAGATTTGATTGGTACAATAAAGGCTCCAAATGGGAAAGTATTAAACCTTGCTTATGTTTTGTCAGGAACTGGCGGTACAGCCGTTACAACAGGTTTAACCAATACTATCTTCGCCTCTAATGCAACAGCTTCATTTGGAAATGGAACTGATCCTTTTTCTTCAACTTATGCTGCTGATGCTTACTTGCCTTCTATGGCAATTGCAAATGACCCAACCAATCCTTCTTTCCCAACTACACCAAATGATCCCGTTCAAACAGGACCTGACGGATATATTCCTGATGTAACTAACTTTAGTGATTTATTCAGCACGCCAAATGGCTCATGGACATTGGGATTATATGATTATTGGGCAGATGCCGGCTCTCCTACACAACCAATCAATACATTGGACGATTGGAGCATTGAGATTACTTATGCATCATCGGCAGCAAGTGTAGGAATTTGGAGCCCTTCTACAGGATTGTATAATAATGCGAGTCTTAGCAACAGTTATAACGGAACATTGACACACAGCGTCTATGCTTCTCCGTCAGCAACTACCAATTATTCTTTGGTAATTCAAACACCGGGTTGCAGTTCTGATCCAATTGCAGTTCCTGTTACCGTTTATTCGACACCGTCTGTATCAATCGCAGCATCGCCCTTAACGAGTTTATACCCGGGCTTGCAAACTACATTGAATTCTTCTGTTACAAATGCAAGTACACCCGAAGTAACCTATCAATGGAATTATAACGGCGCAATCCTTTCAAATGCATCATCAGCATCACATAATGTTGACATTAATGGTTTAGGAAATTACACATTAACTGTAACTGATGGACATGGATGTAAAAGTGCGGTAAGTAATGTAGTTACTATTGAGGACTCCTTGAATTACAATCTGTTTATTTATCCAAATCCTAACAATGGAATTTTCCAAATCAGGTATAACGATAAATACAATGGAGTTTCAAATCCACGTTCTGTAACCATTTATGACTCTAAAGGATCAAGGGTCTACAATCAATCATTCAATATAAATAAACCTTTCGGCAAAGCAGAAATTGACATGACGAAATTTGGAAAGGGTATTTATTTTGTAGAATTGACAGATGCTGCTGGAGTTAGATTAAAGTCAGGAAAAGTAGTGATTCAATAAAGAATACTAATTTAACTATTAAATGGGCTGCCGATCGGCAGCCCATTTTTATATTTAGCTAATTAGATTTGAATTCTATAATAAATTTTAAACTAACAATTTGTTTACTTTTGCTTTATTGATATTGAAACAAAAACCATCATTAAAAAATTCAAAATGAAACAACTGATATTTTCTGCCGGTCTTTTTATATGCTCATTCATAAGTGCGTCTTCGCAAACTCCTTCTTCCATTATGCAGAAAAAAATGGCATCAAAAAAGGAAGCATTGGAAAACATGATTAAGAAAGAAAATGAAACACCCGCTTCAAAAGAAAAGAAAAAATCTTCCTTAAAGTCTATAAAAGCAGAGAAATCAATACCTCAAAAAAAAGTAGCAAGTCAAGAAGCAAAAAGACAAGAAGCAGAAAAAACAGAACTTAAACTAAACAAAAAAATAAATTAATTATTGTAACAGTTGTGGATTAATTAGAAAGGGCAAATTTCAGAAATTCAACCATTAAAATCAACAAAACGAATCCAAAGGAATTCTGATATTAAATTGTGTTCCATTATTATTTTTTTCTTCATTTATTTTTAATACCCCTTTAAGGTAATCTACCTTACTCTCAATAATTAATAATCCGAAACCACTGCTATTTTTAGAAGTTATATCAAATCCAACGCCATCATCTGCTGTTCTTATAAGTAAATGATCATTTGATTTCGAAATCTCAATTTCCATTTTTTTTGCTTTTGAATGTTTAACAGTATTTAAAATTATTTCTTGAAGAATTCGAAAGGTATGATTGTTCTGGTCAGGAGAGCAGGTAATCTCTTCTAACTCAGTAAAATAAATAGCTAAATCATTTTTTTCTTTGATTGATTGAATATATTGAATAATAGCTGTTTGAAAACTCAAGCCATATAGACTTACAGGGGAAGCATTTTTAATAATACCTCTGGATTTGTCAATTGTTTCATTGATTAGATTGATTGATTGCATCAAAAGCCTATTATCTGTTAATTCAATTTGGTACAACCAGTAATGAATAGTAGCAAGATTGGGTAAAATATCATTGTGTAATTCAGATGCAATTTCATCTCTTTCCATTTGAGAAGCCTTCATCTCTGCATGTAGTTTTTCTTGTTGGAGTAACCGATATTTTTTCTGCTGCAATAAAAATATTCGAAAAAAAATAATCGTAATGGACAAAACAAAAAAACAAATTCCTATGAAAGCTCTAAAAATCTCTCCTTTTTGTGTAACCATAAATAAGCAATGGATGTGAATATTGAATTGATAATAGAAGATATTAATATTGTGTACCCCAAAACGTTTCCCCAAATGTCAGAATTATGTTGAAAAGTAAACAACAAAGTAATATTGTAAATGATAACGATAATTAATAATTGAATTTGAGCAGGAAGGAGATATAGAATAACTTTATTTTCTAAATGAATATTCTTCATTTTTTCAACTAACACATTTATAGAAATAATCATTAAATAGAAGTCAACAAATGTTTCAACTAAAGATATTCTATAGCTGTCAATCCCAACACAAATTATCTCAACTATTATCCCGAAAATTAATACTCCTATAAAAAAAGAAATTTTACGATTAATATTTTTAGCATTTTTAGAAATCAATAAAAACATCAGCTGAAAACTTCCATAAAATAGAGTAATTGAATACCATTCAAGATTAATACTGACTGGATTCATAAACTCCAACAGGAAACGAAAAATTAATAGGTGAGAAAGCGATACCATGGTATTAAAAAATAGCATTTTGTACTCACTTCGCATTCTATGATAACATAGAACCCCAATTATAAATTCAAAGATAGAAAACAAGTCTTCTATATCATATAAATTCATTACATCAAATTATTAGGACAATAGTTCGGGCACTTTTTACCATTATTTAATATTATGCTTTTTTCACCATCAGTAATGTCTTCAAAGTTTTCATCAACACCAACAAAAATGGAACATACCTGATTGTCTTCATTCAATCCGTAATAGGCTCTGAAACTTACACAACCATCTTGACTCAACAAAGTTCTGATAGCGTCTGCATCAAACGTTTCACAATAAGATAAAGCACCTTGATAATCTTGTGTCAACATTGCACTAAGATTATCACGATATTTTTTTGTGTACTCTTGTGCCTGACTAAGTGAGATGAAATTGTTACTCATAAAATATATTTATGCAAAAGTATAATTTATTTCATGTATTACATAAATAAATCTTTCTACGCAAAATCAAGCGGAAAGTAGTTTGTACTAAACATAACTATAAAGAGAAAAAAAGCAAAAGAATGAATCAAGATGATAAGCGCGGTTTCCAAGGAATTTCGGCCACTTGAAGCAATTGACCTATGTACCTTGACAACACGAATAAATAGTCACTTAGTCGGTTGAGGTATTTTATTACGAGTGGATCTACAAAAATATTTTCCTGCAAAAGCAATACACAGCAACGTTCTGCCCTTCTGCATACGCAGCGACATATATGAAGTAAGGAAACAGCTTGATGACCTCCGGGAAGTATGAAAGACTTCATTGGAGGAAGTTCATTGTTCATTTTATCAATTTCCGATTCGAGCAAAAGAACATCTTCTTCTTTTAAATCGGGTATCCTCAGCATCGGCTCTTTATCAGGGTCACATGCAAGTGAAGAACCTATGGTAAAAAGTCGGTCCTGAATTTCTTTAAGCATTTCCCTACTTGTAGGATCTTGAATATGGTCATTTGCAAATCCAATATATGAATTCAATTCATCAACAGTTCCATAACTTTCTATGCGCAGATGACTTTTAGGAACTTTAGTACCACCTATTAAACTTGTTGTTCCTGAATCTCCCGTTTTTGTGTAAATCTTGATTGACATTGAATTTAATTGTTTTGCTTATTTACGAAACAATAATTTTTGGGAATAGTTCATCATTGCTTCAAAATAAAAGAAGGTTGTTTGTTTTTTTGATCGCTCTCTATCAATCCGTCTCTTAATCTCACGATTCTGTGGGCAAATCCAGAAATGTCTTCTTCATGAGTCACCAGTACTACAGTATTTCCTTCGTTGTGAATTTTACCCAATATCTCCATAATTTCATGTGATGTTTTAGAATCGAGGTTTCCGGTGGGTTCATCTGCCAAAATAATAGATGGATTATTGATAAGTGCTCTTGCAATTGCAACACGCTGGCATTGCCCGCCGCTTAATTCATTGGGCTTATGATGCATTCTGTCTTCCAATTTCACCTTTTCCAAAACAGCCGTAGCCCTTTCTATTCTTTCCTTTTTGGAAATTCCGCTGTAAATCAAAGGAAGTGCAACATTTTCTGCGGCTGTTAGTCTTGTCAATAAATTAAATTGTTGAAATACAAATCCTATTTCCTTATTTCTTACAGAAGCAAGTTCATCATCATGCATTCCACTTACATCTTTTCCGTTTAATATATACTTCCCACCTGTGGGCGAGTCCAAACAACCCAGGATGTTCATTAAGGTAGATTTTCCTGATCCGCTGGGGCCCATCAAAGCCACATACTCATTTTTATTGATTTCCATAGTGATGCCTTTCAAAACCGGCAACTCTTGTTTACCCAAAAAATAGCTTTTAAGAATGTGATCCAAAACTATAATTGACTGCATCTGATATTTTTGATTTTGTTTTAAAATAATTGAATGTCTTAAAAATCATTCAACCTCAAATAGGGATCAATAATAAATTAAACACCCGACAAAAGTATGGACTTTTAAATGATTGAATAATACATAAAACAGAAATCATCAATTGGAATGACACATTTTAAACTGAAGTTCAACGGATCTCTGTTTAATAGCAACTATTTAGCAATTAAAGACAATATTACTTCAGCGTAGTTTTATTATCTTCGTTGTTTGAAATACATTTACTTCAATGGACGGAGATAAACAAAAAATTAAACACACCGATTTGCCTTCCGGCATAGTGATGAGTGGTATCAGACCAACGGGAATGGTTCATTTAGGTAATTATTTTGGGGCAATCAGAAATTATGTAAGGATGCAAGATGAATATGAATGCTATTTCATGATTGCCGATTTACATTCATTAACTACCCATCCTGATACAAGTACACTAAAATCAAACGTAAAAAGGGTTATAGCAGAAAACATGGCCTGTGGTCTGAACCCTGAAAAAGCTACATTTTATTGTCAAAGTCATTTATACGAAACGGGTGAATTATACCTTTACCTGAATATGCTTGCCTATAAGGGAGAGTTAGAAAAAACGGTTACTTTCAAAGACAAGGCAAGACAGCATCCTGAAAATATAAATGCCGGGCTATTGACATATCCCGTTTTGCAAACTGCCGATATTATCATGCATCGGGCAAGTCTTGTTCCGGTTGGGAAAGACCAGGAACAGCATTTGGAAATGGCTAGAAACTTTGTTGTAAGGTTTAATCACAGATATGGAGAAATATTTCCTGAGCCTCATGCATTCAATTACAATGAAGATTTAATTAAAGTACCCGGCTTAGATGGCTCCGGCAAAATGAGTAAAAGTGAGAACAGCATGTCTACTTTGTATTTTGGAGATGACGATGACACTATCCGAAAAAAAGTAATGAAAGCCAAGACCGATGCCGGCCCAACGGAAGCCAATTCACCTAAACCAGATTACATTGACAATATTTTTACTTTAATGAAGTTGGTTAGTAGTGATGAGGTTCTGACAAAATACAACAACGATTATAACAACTGCAATATTCGCTACGGAGACATGAAAAAGCAACTGGCTGAGGATATGATTCAGTTTATTGCTCCCATTCGCCAAAAAACCCAGGATATTTTGGAAGACAACCAATACCTAATTGAAGTAATGGAAAAAGGGGCACAAAAAGCTAGAATAAGCGCTGAAAAAACCATGAAATTGGTCAGGGAATCCATGGGACTAAATTATTTTTAGGATTCCGGAAAAATTAAAAAATCTTGACTATTTATTCAATACATTCGCAGATAGGATAAATCTATTATTACAACATGGCCAAGTCTAAAAAACCTAAGCATATTGCCGTTGCCGGAAACATTGGGGCGGGTAAAACTACACTTACTGAATTATTAAGCAAACATTACAAATGGATTCCTCAGTTTGAAGATGTAGATCATAATCCTTACCTGAATGATTTTTATGAAGACATGCCTCGCTGGAGTTTTAATTTGCAGATTTTCTTTCTAAACAGCCGATTAAATCAACTATTGGAAATTCAGCGTGGTACTGAAACAGTTATTCAGGACAGAACTATATTTGAAGATGCCAATATTTTTGCACCCAATCTTCATGAGATGGGTCTGATGGGCAAAAGAGATTTTGACAATTACTACAAATTTTTTGAAACATTGAAATCAATGGTTCAACCACCGGATTTATTGATTTATCTTAAAGCATCCGTTCCAACACTTGTAGGACAAATTCAAAAAAGAGGTAGAGAGTATGAAGAAAACATTCGATTGGATTATTTAAAAAAACTGAATGATCTGTACAATAATTGGATAGATAATTACAAAGAGGGTGCACTCCTAGTTATTGATGCAGACATAAATAAGTTTGCTGAAAATGAGGAACACCTCGGGGAGATCATCGCTAAAATTGATTCGAAACTTTTTGGATTATTCTAAACATTTTTTTCGAAAATTGCATAGAATCAACTTAATCAATTAACTGATTTTTCATAGCGTAAAACACAAGTCCAACTGAGTTTTTAACACCGAATCTTTCCATCAATCGATCCTTTATTGCTTCCACAGTTCGAGCACTGATACCCATTTTACCCGAAATTTCAGCAGCTGTAAACTCCATGCAAACAAGGGTCAGTACTTCTTTTTCCCTATCACTTAACACAATTTCAGAAGTCAGACTGGGATTGAATTTTTGTTTGGAGTAATTTTTTTTAATCAATACTTTATTTACAACAGGATTTAAATAAAATCCTGTTCGCATGACATCGCTAATGGCCTTTTTTATTTCGGCGGGATCGGTATTTTTCAACAGGTAACCTGCTGCCCCGCAATCCATCAAGTGACCAACAAATCGTTCATCTTCATACATGGTCAAAATAATAACCCTTGTACCCGGAAAATTTTTTGTAATAAGTTTAGTGGAATCAATCCCATCTTTTTTGGGCATTTTTAAATCACACAACACAATATCTGGTTTAAATTCAGGAATCTTAGATAAAAGATCTTCTCCGTCATCAGCTTCCATCACAAACTTGATGTTGGTGTATTGCCGCATGGATAAAATCACTCCTTTTCTAAAGAGTTTATGATCATCTGCAATGGCAACTTTTATTTGATTTGATTCACTCATACATTTCTTATAAAAATAGCAGCGTTGAAAGATAATAGAAAAAAAAGTATGAACTAAGGAAAAATCAGAATTTATTTACTCTGGGAATTTCAATGGTGATTTTATAATAGGTTTGACTTGGATCTATTTCAAAAAATATATTCCCTTTCAACAAGTTAATTCTGCTGGCAATATTTTTCAATCCAAGTCCTTGGGATCCTTGATTTAACCTGTCAAATTCTGCTTGCGTAATTCCTTTTCCATCATGGTGAATTCTAAGGTATAAATTATCACCTGTTATATTTTGTGTAAGATGGATAAATCCGGCACTGCTGTGTTTTAAAATATTATTGACCAACTCCTGAATGATTCTGAAAACAAGTAATTCCTGTTCAACCTTTAAACGTTCTTTGTAATCATGAAATCTTGCACTTGCATTGATAACACCGCTACCGCTGATTTTTTGAAAAAGGTCAGTTGAGGCGCTTTCCAAACCAAAATTCTTTAATGTTGGAGGCATTAAACTATGGCTGATATTTCTGATTAGTAGAATAGCATCGTCGATAATTTGTTTAGCGCTGATAATGCTTTGCAATTGTTGGTGCTTTTCTTGATTTACCAGATTTTCATTCAAATACAACCTGGCTGTGGCCAACAATGGGCCGGCATCATCATGAAGATCAGCTGCAATACGCTGGCGCTCTTCTTCCTGAAAACGGATGGATGCGTTTAATAAAATCTGTTGTTTCTCCGCTTCAAATCGCTTCATCTGCATTTGATAACGAATGATTTTCCGTTGATGAAAAATCACAAATACAATAATACCTACTGCAAGTGTCAGCATACCAAATGTCCCTATGAACATCAACTTTGAAATACCGGAAGAATCTGCCTGTAGTAAGTACATGATTATTGCAAGTTATTTTGATAGAACGAACTGTCTGAATCGTAATCCTTTGAATTATTTAAAAAATTTTCATTTAGCTCCTGATCGGTTTTTTCAGAGCTCAAAAATGCCAAACCCAACAATAAATTTTTCGTAATAGTAACCGCACTGTATATCACCTTTAATTGATTCTTTACCTCAGGACTGGCTAACGTAGAATATTCTACCAATAAAATGTAAAAAAAGTTACCTGTAAAATAAACAAACAGCCCAACAGAAATCCAAAAATGTATGCTGTTATATATTGGAAATAATGAAGAAGACTTCATTTTTTCATAGAAGAAATAAATAATCACAAGAATGAAAAAAATGAACTCTATTAAAGTTGGAATATTTCCAAAACTCGTATTTCCATTTATTAAGAAGTCAATAATATTATAAATAATAAAAAAAGGAATGAGGAAATAAAATGATGTCTTTTTGAATAATTGGTTATCTATGACATTTAATAGATAGTAAGAAATAATTAAGAATTCAACTATTAAATGTAGCCTTAAAGTAAAAATATAATTATTATAGGATTTGGAAACATTAACAAATAAAAAACAAAGCAAACTAAATAACGCTTGAAAAACGGTATAAATAAAAAAAACCTTTAAAACTTTTGTTTTTATTTTATAGGAAATAAATAAGCAAAAGATTAAAGGAATAATTTCAGAAATCAGAGTAATATTTAATAGAATTTCCAGAGTTAAGTATTTTCTCAAAATTACTTAACATTGAGACAAATTCAAAATTTACTTGATTACAACTTGAAAAAAATGCTAATTAATTGTAATAAGAATGCGTGCATGTGATTAATATTTTTAATTGTTTAAGATTAATTGCATCATAAACTTCTAATTTTATTAAAACCCGCACAATAGCCGTTGCGGTAAACGTATATTTACGAAATGGATGAAATTCAATACCAAAAAGGCTTTTAGCCGATTTTTAAAGGTATTTTTCACTTTATTTTCAGGTAATTATACTTTTCAAAATTAGTAATTTTACTATAAAAAATTGTATCTTTACTTGGTAATTTTACGAATCTGGCCAAGAATGTTGATAATCCTGTGTAAAAAACGAGTGAATAGGATGTTGTTATTTGTGTTTATTTTTGCTGCACAGCTGAAATTGGCATTCGTAAACAGTCTTCGAGAAATCAAATAAAAAACAGCTGGATACTGATAGTTTTTATTATATTAAATTGACTATCAAATGATTGAAAAATAAAAAAATAAGTATTTATTTACAATTCGCTCATATGACATCGGAAAATCAAATAAAAATTGCCATTGCAGACGATCATAAAATTTTCAGAGACGGAATAAAAATGGCCTTGTCGGGGAAGCTAAATCTTAAAATGTTATGGGAGGCAGAGGATGGAAAGGACATGATGCATAAAATATCCATTAAAAAACCGGATGTTTTATTGATGGATATCAGGATGCCTGAAATAGACGGAATCAATGCGATTCAAATTATTCGAAAAGAATATGAAGAAATCAAAATCATTGTTCTTACCATGTACGATGATCAGCAAATGATTAGCAAAATGATGGAAATGGGTGCCAATGCTTATCTAACCAAAACCACTGATCCAGAAGAAATTTATGAGGCCATTTTAACCTGCATGAATGATGATTTTTATTTTAATGAATTGGTTAACCATGCAGTGATGGGAAGACTGATGCAGAAAAAAAATGTGAGGCAACACTACGGAACAAGTACTCCCGTAAACTTTAATGAAAAAGAATTGAAAATATTGCAGTTATTGGCAGAAGACAATACAACCGAAGAAATTTCCAAGATTATATTTTTGAGTCCCCGTACAATTGAAACAATCCGTCAAAACATGAAAGCCAAGGTAAATGCCAAAACGATTGCCGGACTTATCATGTATGGCATGAGAAATAAATTAATTGAGTAATAAGAATTGCTTAAAATGTCACAATGCCATTTTTCACTGCATAAATAGCTAACCCTACCCTGCTTTTAACATCCAGTTTTTCGAATAATGTATCCCGGTATCCGTCAATAGCCCTTGGGGTGATTTTCATTTGAGATGCAATTTCCTTGTACGTTAAATCCGTGCTGGCAAGTTTAAGAAATTCAATCTCTACATCTGTTAAAATCGACTTTTCAATAAAAGAATGATTATCTGAATTCTTTTGAAATAAACTAGCCAATTTTCCCGTAGTATTATGAGAATAGAAAAATCCTCCATCAGCAACCGATTTCAATGCATACCTTAATTCTGATGGATGAGTATCTTTTTTTAAAAAACCTTTCACTCCGGTTTGAAGCAACCTGATTAATGCAATTTCTGAATCGTACATAGTCAATATTAGAATATTCAAATCCGGATGATGTTGAGATAACGATTTGGCAGTTTCAAATCCATCCATCAAAGGCATATTCAAATCCAACACAATCAAGTCGGGTAAATGACCCTCACTTATTGCGCTCATCAATTCTTTTCCATTTCCAACTGATTTAATCACTACAAATTCTTCAAAAGAATTGATTAAAGAAGAAAGTGCATCTCTAAGTAATACATGGTCATCTGCCAGCAGAATTTTACATTTTTTATTTTTCATAGTTCGTTTGTTTACATTAATAATATTAGTACAGAGAAATTTCTCTTATTTTATAAAGTGCTATTGATTTTTTTATCCAAATCGGGTATTTCTATTTTTACATTGGCACCTTTATTTTTTCGGATTCAAAAAGCACCAAGCCTCCCAGGAATTGCGCCCTATTTCGAATGTTATTGAGACCATTTCCATTTTTACTAGCCGAAACATCAAAACCTTTTCCGTTATCCAACACTTCAATGATTAGATTGTTTTCAGAAAAAAATAATGCAATGTCAACCTTTGTTGCTTCTGCATGTTTCATAATGTTACTGAGGGATTCCTGAATCATTCGAAATATCACCAGTTCCTTTTCTCCGTCCATGAAAAATACCTCCCCGGTAATTGTTAACTTGATATTATACTGACAGGTTTTGTTTAACTGGTTTATCTCATTTTCAAGAGCTTTTATCAACCCATTATTAATAATGATCTCAGAGCTCAAACTACGACTGATATCTCTTAAATCGGTTAGCGATTCTGTAATAATCTGCACCACATCATTTACGCTCTTTTTAATATTGTAATCAGATATGTCAAGTGTATTGAGATGAAGTTTAGCTAGTGTTAGCTTTTGTCCGATGTTATCATGCACTTCTCGACTAATGTTCTGAAAAGTTTGCTCTTGAACCTGCAATTGAGACTTTAATAAATTGTTTTCATGTTTTGTTTTTAAATCTTCTATTCCTCTATCAAATAATATTTTCTTTTTTTGATGACGAAAAATTATTACTGCAATAATAATAGCAAACTGCATCATCAATATTGATATAGCAATAACAAATAAGATAATATTATTTACTTCCTTGTTGAACATTTGAATGCTTTAATAAAAAATAAATACATTATACTATATCCGATATTAGGTAAATTCAATATCAATAAATTATTGTAAACAATTCCATTTTGTCTTAAGAAATCTAAAATTGAAACAAATGGAAAACTAAGAGTTGAACAAATTAAAACCCCCATAACAACCCAAAAAGAAGGTATTTCAGTTATTAATTTTTCTGGGATTTTAAAAAATATTTTAATTAAATAAACTGTCCCATAACAAATCAAACCAAAATGATTTAATGCAAATGCAGATTGAATTGGAATTTTTAAATTTTTATTTATTAAAAGAAAAAAAATCATACAAGTTGATATTGCATATCCAATAATCATTAATGTAATTCCTTTTCTATCTGGCATAGAAAAGAGTATAAAAAAGACTAAAAAAGTATAATTGAAAACTATTGATAAATTATTTAATCCATTTGCAAACCCTATGTGAAAAATTTTATTAGTCCCAAAAAATAACGGAACCATAACTATATTAGCTACTATGCTATATAAAATAAATAATTTCATATAATTAGGTTTGCACATGTAATACATTCTAAATGAGCTAAGTAATGCCCCTAAAATGATTAAGCATTGAACATTAAAAATTAACAAAGAAATTTTATATGTCATCCCACAATAATAACCCCTAAATCTTTAATCATAAAGAGAAAAATACACCCATTTTATGTTGTTTTTCACTTTTAAAGATTCAACTATATATAGATTTTTGGGTTGTTGAGTTTCTATATGTACCCTGTAAAACTAGGAGTCAGGGTGGGCAACCACCTTGGCTTCTTTAAAATTGAGTATTTACATATTTTTTATCATAGCATTTGGGTTAAGGTTCGATTGCATGATTTTTTTTATTCAGCAGCTGATTTTTATCAGGCCACTCAATAAAAAAGATCAACAACAGGCAGGTTTAAGATCTGCCTGTTTGTTTTATAGTAAAAGCAGCACCCCAAAATCAATTTATTATAGTAATTTCACTATGTAATTGAACGAGTAGATTCACTTTAATTTCATTCGAAAAATAATAAGAACTTGCATTTGTGCGTTTATAACCAGGAATTTCGAATATTTATTCCTTAAAATGCTGAATCAACTACCATGAACGAAGAAAAAAAAGAACCCATCAAAGTTATCATTGCAGATGACCATGTATTGTACAGAGCGGGTGTGAAGACATCCCTCAGCACAAAAAGTGATATAAAAGTAATCGCTGAAGCAGACAATGGCATGCATCTATTGAACCTCCTCAAGAACATTGATGTGGATGTAATTTTACTGGATATTCAAATGCCCATAATGGATGGCATTGCCACTTTACCAGAAATAAAAAAAATATCTCCCCATACCAAAGTTATCATGCTAACTATGGTGGATGATAACAGCATGATTACTAAACTAATGGAATTAGGTGCTAACTCCTACCTCACCAAAACAAGTGACAGTGAGATAATTTACGAAGCGATTAAAACTTGTTACGAACAGGAATATTACTTCAACTCTCTTACCAATAAAGCTTTACTTAGCAATTTAAAGCAAAAAAATCCGGTTACTCCACAACATATCACTCCACAGGAAGCCCATTTGAATGACAAAGAAACGACTATCCTTAGATTGATGTGTGAAGAAAAAAGTACCAAAGAAATTGCCGACCTAGTAGATCTAAGCCCACGTACAGTTGAAGCCATTCGTGATCGATTAAAAGTTAAAACCGGCTCCAAAACTACTACTGGACTTATTATGTATGCCGTTAAGCATAAAATCATACAAGAAATTTAATTCCTATATACTTTTTTTATGGCGTTCATCAATTGCAATGGTAAAATAGTGGAGGATTCCACACCCATTATTGATGCCCAAAACAGAGGTTTTAAATATGGTGACGGTTTATTTGAAACTTTTAAATTCAAGAACAATCAGCTGATCTTATTAGATGAACACCTTGCCAGACTCTGGAATGGTATGCGTTTGTTTGAATTTCAAATTCCAAAACTTTTCAACCCCGACTTCCTGGAATCACAAATATTACAACTGATTCAAAAAAACAAATTAACATTAGCCAGAATCAGATTGACTGTATATAGAGGGCCGGGAAGTTTATTTGATCCCTTACATCACCACCCACAATTTATTATTGAAACAGGAGATCTACCTGAAAATAACGGACAATTGAACATCAACGGGCTTCATTGTTGTATATACAGAGACGCATTCAAAATCATTGATACATTCAGTAATTGCAAACACAACAATTACCTACCCTACATGATGGGAGCTCTTTATGCAAAAAAAGAAAAATGCAATGATGCCATCATTCTCAATCAACACAAAAACATTTGCGACAGCAGTATTGCAAATATTTTTATAATAAAAAACGAAAGTATTTATACCCCCTCATTAAAAGAAGGCTGTATTGCCGGAATAATGAGGCAGCAAATCATCAAAGAATTGAATTTATTGAATTATTCTGTCAATGAAAAAACCATTGACGAAGCAGAATTGATGGATGCTGATGAAGTTTTCTTGACTAACTCCATCTTCAATATCAAATGGGTAAAATCCATTAATGAAAAAAAATACGAAAACAGAATCATTCAAACAATTTATCAGGAATTAGTAAAAACAAACAGCCCGATTTTTTGTTAAAGAATTATAATTAAAAATATGGCTGCAGCTATCAATATTTTCTGGTTTAGAAGGGATCTACGATTTGAAGACAATACAGGCCTATTTCATGCACTCAACAGCCATCTTCCTGTTTTACCTGTTTTTATTTTCGATAAAAATATTATAGAAAAACTATCAGATTCTTCTGACCGAAGGGTGGAATTTATACACAATACCCTATCTGATTTAAACAAAGTACTGGCACCTTTGGGAAGTTGTATGAAGATTTTCTTTGACACCCCGGAGAATGCATTTAATCAACTCATAGAGGGTTACAACATTAATGCTGTTTTTACCAACCATGATTATGAACAATATGCAATAAATAGGGATAATTCTATAAAAGAAAAATTAGCAAAAAAGAATATACAGTTTTTCACTTTCAAAGATCATGTGATTTTTGAAAAAGATGAAGTAATTAAAGATGATGGTAAACCATACACAATATTTACTCCTTATAGCAGAAAATGGAAGAATAAACTAATTTCCACTGACATTGAACTTTTACAATCTGAAAAATTATTGCATAATTTTCTACAATCAAAGAATGAGCATTTTCCATCCCTAAATGAGATTGGTTTTAAACATTCACAACTCCTCTTTCCTGAAAAAAAACTAAACAATAACATTGTAAAAAGCTATGCTCAGCAAAGGGATATTCCCGGAATATCAGGAACGTCCAAAATTGGCATCCATCTTCGTTTTGGCACTATTAGTATTCGGTCTGTTTTTCATGAAACGAAAAATTTATCTGATGTTTTTATCAATGAATTAATATGGAGAGACTTCTATCAAATGATATTGTGGCACTTTCCTTATATAAATCATTACAAGTCGTTTAAGCCGGCTTATGATAACATAGAATGGAGAAACAATGAAATTGAATTTGAAAAATGGTGTATCGGTCAAACTGGTTATCCAATTGTAGACGCAGGAATGCGTGAATTGAATGAAACTGGCTTTATGCACAACCGAGTTCGGATGATAACCGCCTCATTTCTTTGCAAACATTTATTAATAGATTGGAGATGGGGTGAAGCTTACTTTGCAAATAAACTGCTTGATTTTGATTTTGCATCAAACAATGGCGGATGGCAGTGGGCTGCAGGAAGCGGTTGTGATGCTGCTCCTTATTTCAGGGTTTTCAACCCTTATTTGCAAACGAAAAAATTCGATCCTGACTTCAACTACATTAAAAAATGGGTACCCGAATTTCAGGAACTGACTTATCCTAAACCAATAGTAGATCATGAATTTGCAAGAAAACGCTGTTTAGAAGTCTATGGAAAATCATTGAAAAAAGATAACATTTAACCAACAAACAAATCTGACAACACAATCTTTTCGTTTTTTTTGTTGAAAAATTCCATCATTTTCCTGATGGCGTTTCTGCCTGCATCGCCCAATGATAAAGAATAATTGTTTACATACAAGTCAATATGCTTTCTCATTACATCCTCGCTCATTTCACGGGCATGGCTGCATATATAATCATTCAACTCAGGATAATTTGAAAAAGCATATTCAATACTTTTTTTTATCAACCCATCTATTTTTTGTTGAATTTTTTTATCGAGATTCCTCTTTACAACAATACCTCCAAGCGGAATAGGAACATGATTTTCATTTTCCCAAAATTCCCCCAGATCAATAATTTTCTTCAATCCCTTGTCTAGGTAAGTAAACCTGTTTTCATGTATAATGACTCCTAAGCCCTTTCCTTCCAGAACAAAAGATTCAATTTCATCGTAGCGTAAAAAAACTTTTTTAACAGCATTGGGATAGGCAATTGAAAATAGAAAATGGGCTGTAGTATTTATTCCTGGAATAGCTATCATTTGATCTTCTACTGATATCTGCTGATCAGTAGTATTTGAAATTAACAAAGGACCTACACCTGTTCCCAATGCGCTACCACTATTAAGAATGACATAGTTTTCTTTAACTGCAGGATAAACCCCATAGCTCAATTTAGTAACATCGTATTTTGATTCAATCGCATGACTATTCAAGGTTTCAACATCTTCCAACGATTCAATAAACGTTATTCCTTCCGTATCAATTTTTCTATTGATTAAAGCATCAAATATGAAGGTATCATTAGGGCATGGTGAAAATCCTATGGAAATATTCATTGTTGTTTTTTTTGTTGAACTGCCTGAATAATATCAGACGCTAAAAAATTACTAGACTCCACTGCTTCTTTTATTTTCCATTTGGATTTATCTCTTTCCCCTGTATAATTACTGATACCTCTGATTTGAATAAATGGCACTTGCTCATGTAAACATACATAATGCAATGCCGCACCCTCCATGGATTCTATATCGGCATTGTATTTGCTTTGTAGTTGTTGAAAATAACTTTCATTATCTGAAATTAAATTGACTGAAATCCCATTAACAATTTTATGTTCTTTTAAACCCAATCGATCAATATAGCTGTTAACTAAAAATCCTTTTTTAAATGGAAAACTGTCTGCATCTGCAAATCCCATTTCAAAAAGGTTTGTGATTATTTTTTTTTCAAATAAGCCCATATCCGCAAAGCAATCTTTTTCAACGATTACTGTTTCTCCCAACAATTGATTCTTATTAAAAGCACCGGCAATACCTACTTGAATAACCAATGAATATTTATCTAACAGCAATGCTTTTGTTAAATGATAAACTGTTGTGGCGCAACCAACACCTGTTATCAGGTATTTTTCTTTGGGGTTATTTGCCCTAAGAAGCGCGATTTCCATATCTGTTGCGGCAATAACAAGAATTGACATTCCGCAAATTTCGGAATTACCGTTTATATTTTACAGAATAGTATCTAACTTTGCATAAAATTCAAACCATTAATGGTTCATATTACCCGAATAGAACATTTCAATGCAGCCCATAAGCTTTTTAATCCTGCTTGGTCAAAGGAGGAAAATGAAGCTGTATTTGGAAAGTGTGCGAATGAGAACTGGCACGGACATAATTTTGAATTGCATGTTACCATCGCAGGAAAACCCAGTGATGATACTGGGTTTGTTTACGACGTTAAAAAACTAAGTATCATCATTCGAGATTTTGTAATTGATAAGCTGGATCATAAAAATCTCAATCTTGATGTCGAATTCATGAAAGGCAAGATATGCTCTATCGAAAATCTCGTCATTGGAATTTGGGAACAATTAGCACCCCAATTACCTTCTGAAGTAACCCTATTTTCTTTAAAACTTTATGAAACTCCCAGAATTTATGTAGAGTATTTTGGGAAATAAATTTACATTCCAAAAATTTGCCTTTAGATTTAATGCTTTTCAAAACAATTTGAATCTTTTAGTGTTAATAATATTCAATGAACCAGAAAGTATCCGTTTATAGGAAAGAGCATTTTAATGCAGCTCATAGACTTAACAATCCTGCATGGGATGAACATAAAAATGCTGCCGTATTTGGAAAATGCAATAACCCTCATTATCACGGTCATAACTATGAGTTGATTGTGAAATTAACCGGCTATCCTGACAAAGAAACAGGATATGTAATTGATCTGAAAATCCTGAGCGATATCATTCAAAATAATATACTTGATAAATTTGATCATAAAAATCTGAACGAGGATTGTGCAGAATTTAAAAACCTGAATCCTACAGCAGAAAACATTGCAATGGTTATATACTCTATTTTAAGAGATAAAATAAGTATAGAATTAGACCTTCAAATTCGCTTATATGAAACCGAAAGAAATTTTGTTGAATACCCAGCTAATTAAGATTTAAAATACCCATCATGGCATACCATAAAATTGAAAAATACGACGAAAGCACTACCAACTCCCTAGCTGATGCTTATAAAACTATCATTGATAATCTGGGAGAAGATTCAAACAGGGAAGGTTTGCTTAAAACACCTGAAAGAATTTCAAAGGCAATGCAATATCTAACACAAGGATATTCAATGGATGCCAGAACTATTTTAGAGTCTGCCAAATTTCATGAAGAAGTAAGTGAAATGGTTATTGTAAAAGACATTGAGTTATACAGCATGTGCGAACATCACATGTTGCCTTTTTATGGAAAAGCCCATGTAGCCTATATACCCAATGGTTACATTACCGGTTTGAGTAAGATTGCAAGAGTAGTAGACGTATACAGCAGAAGACTTCAGGTGCAAGAAAGACTGACCGAACAAATTTTACATGCCATCAAAGACACGTTGAACCCTCATGGGGTTGCAGTTGTTATTGAAGCTTCGCATTTATGTATGATGATGCGCGGTGTTTCCAAGCAAAATTCTGTTACAACGACTTCTGCTTTCTCTGGTGAATTTGAAAAAAATGAGACAAGAAGCGAGTTTTTGAAACTCATCACCAATAGATTACATTGATTGATTTATTTTTCTTAAACAGAATCCCTCTTTTTGAGGGATTTTTTATTTTCTTTGCATTCGTAATAAAAAACATCATCCATGAAACATGCCTTCATATTTCCAGGACAAGGATCCCAATTCAGTGGAATGGGAAAAAACTTATACGAATCCAACACTATCGCAAAAGATATTTTTGAGAAAGCGAATGATATTCTTGGATTTAGAATTTCTGACGTCATGTTTACAGGAACTGAAGAAGATTTAAAACAAACCAATATTACTCAACCTGCAGTTTTCATTCATTCTGTTGCAGCATTCAAAACAATTGAAAATGCAAAACCGGATATGGTAGCAGGACATTCACTGGGAGAATTTTCGGCGTTAGTTGCCAATCAAACACTAAGTTTTGAAGATGCTTTAAAATTGGTCTCTATTCGTGCAAAAGCTATGCAACATGCCTGTGAATTACAACCCTCTACGATGGCTGCAATATTGGCATTGGAGGATGAGAAAGTCGAAGAGATTTGTAAAAAAATATCTTTAGAGACTAGTGAGATTGTAGTGGCAGCAAATTATAATTGTCCGGGACAACTAGTTATCAGCGGAAGTATTAAAGGAATTGAAATGGCCTGTGAACAAATGAAAACAGCAGGTGCAAAGCGCGCACTTATTTTACCGGTTGGGGGGGCATTCCACTCTCCATTGATGATTTCGGCTAAAGACGAATTAGAAAAAGCCATACACAATACCACATTCAATCATCCAATATGTCCAGTTTATCAGAATGTAACTGCTTCTGCAATTACTGATGCTGCTCAAATCAAACACAATCTGATTATTCAATTAACCGGAGCTGTTAAATGGACTCAATCCATTCAATCAATGATTTCAGATGGTGCAAATGAATTTACCGAATGCGGACCCGGAAAAGTACTACAGGGATTGGTGCAAAAAGTAAACAAAGAAATGAATGTGAATGGCATCAATTAATTTGCATTGTCATTAATCACCTACCGAGTGACATTCTAATATTCAAGGCTGGTTGAATTTTATAATAGCTTTGGCCAGCATCATTGATTAAATTATTTTTAAGCATTTCGAAATTGGCTGAAATGCCCTTCCTTTTGTTGAGGTGTGATGCAATAAAAAAGGGAACACTGGCAACCATAGAAGCCGTACCTAGAATAAATAATACCCCTTGCCCACCAATATTATCATTCATTATCTCATTGTCATTTTCAGATCCAGAAAACCATAATAAAGACAATAAAGTTGCAGAAGCCCCTCCAATCAATAATGTTCTTGCTATCTTTTTGGAATTGTATGTTTTTTCCACCATTCGAAATTTTGAAAACTCGTTGCTATTAACATGCCGCTGAGAGAAAGAATGTGAAATTTGAAATAATAATAAAATTGTAATAAATATTTTTAAGCTCATCGTTTATTTTTTAAGATTTGAAATTTATTTTCAACTAAATGTTATGATACAAAATAGACTTTCAAACTCTATTATGATTATACATCCTCTTCATAATTTTATACCATGTGAACTACAATAAATCAAATGGGTTGGTTACAATTGCAATATGTATCAAAAAGAAAGTGGAAAAACTGATAAGAAATATTTACCAAAAAATACTAGTCATAAAAAAAGCCGAACATAAGTTCGGCTTACCATATTTTACATGATTAAATTTAAACGCCCAGCGTTGCAAGAACTGAATTCATATTTTGCACAGCCTCAGCACTTTTTTTCATCGCTTCCATTTCTTCCTCGTTCAATTTAAAATCAATGATTTTTTCCCAACCATTCTTTCCAATGATGACAGGAACACCTAAACAAATATCATTGAAGCCATATTCTCCTTCAAGTGAAACACAACAAGCCATCATTTTTTTCTCATCTCTTACAATAGCTTCCACTACTGCGGCGCCTGCAGCACCCGGTGCATACCATGCTGATGTTCCTAGAAGTCCTGTAAGTGTAGCGCCTCCAACCATGGTATCTGCAGCTACTTTTTTTAATGTTGCTTCGTCCAGATAATTAGCAACAGGGGTGCCGCAATAAGTGGCCAATCTTGTTAATGGAATCATCGTAGTATCTCCATGACCTCCAATAACAGTAGCTTGTAAATCATTTGGAGAACAATGCATTGCCTGACTTAAGAAATACCTAAATCTTGCACTGTCCAACATTCCTCCCATACCAATGATTCTGTTTTTAGGTAACCCACTTGATTTTAAAGCGAGATAAGTCATTGTATCCATTGGATTACTGATAACAACAATGATTGCATTTGGCGAATGCTTCAATAAATTTTCCGTAACTGATTTTACAATTCCGGCATTGATGCCTATCAGTTCCTCTCGAGTCATTCCGGGTTTACGTGGAATTCCTGAAGTGATTACAGCTACAGTACTGCCAGCAGTTTTAGAATAATCATTTGTGCTTCCAGTTATTTTGGTATCAAATCCCTCTATTTCCGCAGTTTGCATAAGATCCATTGCCTTGCCTTCTGCTACTCCTTCTTTGATATCAACAATAATCAATTCGTCACATAATTGTTTGCGGGCGATATTGTCAGCGCAAGTTGCCCCAACTGCTCCTGCGCCTACTACTGTAATCTTCATAATGATATTTTGTAATTAAAAAATTATTTGCACCACAAAGTTAAATATATTGAGAGTGACTTACTTAGAAAATAAAGAAGTTAGCAATAGATTATTTTACATCAGCCATTTCTTTTATTCCAATTTCTCCCTGAAAACTTTTTACAAACTTTCCCTTTGAATTATAAATGTATGCGGCAGGAAATTGTGTTACTCCATAATAAGTCACAAAAAAGTAACTTGGGTCAAATCCCATTGTGATAATGGGACATGTAGCTATCCTATTTTCATCGTAGAATTTTCTGATTTTTGAAAATTCGAAAGATGACATCATAACCACTTGGGTATTTTCAAGTAAGCTGACGCTGTCAATCAGTTTTTTTGCAAAAAAGGAGCAATGGCCGCATTCAGGACCAAAATAAATAAAAATGGTTTTTTGATTTTTTTTCAAACTTTCATTTGTAAACGCAACACTATCCAATACGTTCATGATTTTAAACTTCGGCATAGGTGCATTTAGTTTGAATGGAGGCTGAGGCTCTTTTGCCTGAGAAAAGCCATTTAAAGCAAAAACATTGACTAGTAGAAGAATTAAAAAATTTTTCATTTTTTCTTATTTTTAGTAAAGCGAAATTACATATTTCAAAGAAATAACTATTGTTAAAAGAAATTAAAAAGTGTGTGGGAATATTTTTTAACTTTCTAATTAGTATTGTTACTTTTGCTGCAAAATAATTAAATAATATCATTTTTATGGCAACAACAGCGGACATGCGTTCAGGGTTGATTATTAAAATCGACAACAGTCTTTACACCGTAATTGAATTTGGTCAAAATAAAACAGCACGTGCTGCTGCTAAAGTTTGGGCTAAACTAAAAGGGGTGGACAATGCACGCACCATTGAAGTAACGTGGAACAGTGGTGAAACCATCTTTCCAGTTAGAGTTGAAAAGAAACCTTATCAGTTTTTATACAAAGACGACACCGGTTATAGTTTCATGGATACTGAAACATTTGAACAAATTACCGTGGCGGAAACAATGATAGATGCACCAGGGTTTTTAAAAGACGGACAGGAAGTTTCTGTATTGATCAATGGAGAAACGGATCAACCCATGGGAGTTGAATTACCCGATAAAATTGTATTGCTTGTTACTTACAGCGAACCAGGTATGAAAGGTGATACAGCAACCAGAACATTGAAACCTGCTACAGTAGAGACAGGTGCAACTGTGAATGTTCCTCTTTTTGTAAATGAAGGGGAATTAATCAGAGTTAACACGAAAACAGGTGAATACGTTGAAAGAGTAAAATAATAGCGAAACATATTTACCAAAATGCAAAGAGGCTGAGTTTTCAGCCTCTTTGCATTTTGGTTAATTTTTGTCAATTTCGAAGATTTTTTGCCAATTATTGAGCATTTTTGATGCTTTTTTATCAAAAAATCAATTTTTTTAAAGGGAGATGTTTAGTAAGAAAGCACTACCTTAGCATCTTTAAAATTGCTATAATCATAAAATTAATTTAATATTATGGACATCAAACAAATTCAGGAGCTTGTAAAATTAATTAACAAGACTTCTATTGGGGAAATCAGCATTGAAGAAGATGGAAAGAAGATCACCATCAAACAAAAAAATGATCCCGTACAAAATATCATCAGTGCACCCCAAACTTTTACACCCGCAGCAAATATAGCTGCTCCACAGGCCGCTCCTCAATCATCTGCACCTGCAGTGCCTGCAAAGCCTGAATCCAGTAACAATAATTTCATAACGATAAAAAGTCCCATGATTGGAACCTTTTATCGTCAAGCCGGTCCAGGCAAACCTATATTCGCAAATGTTGATGATGTTGTAACGCCAGGTAAAGTTGTTTGTATCATTGAAGCAATGAAGCTATTCAACGAAATTGAAAGTGAAGTAAAAGGAAAAATTGTAAAGGTTTTAGTTGATGATGCAAGCCCAGTTGAATATGACCAACCGCTATTTTTAGTAGACCCGAGCTAATTTTATAAACAAACTTTAAAGGAAGATTTGATTTTCAGCGCTTTTTCGCTTCAGTCATTTCTTAAGTTTTTTATACACTAATTGACACAATATTTCTTGTGATAAATCTAACGTAATGTTTAAAAAAATATTAATTGCCAACAGAGGAGAGATTGCTTTACGCGTAATTAGAACCTGCAGGGAAATGGGTATAAAAACAGTTGCTGTTTTTTCAACTGCTGACAAAGATAGTTTACATGTAAAATTTGCTGATGAAGCAGTATGTATTGGAAAACCCGCCAGTGCAGATAGTTACCTGAATATTCCTCATATTATTGCTGCCGCTGAAATTACCAATGCAGATGCCATACATCCTGGTTATGGTTTCCTTGCCGAAAACAGCAAATTTGCTAAAATCTGTGCAGATCACAATATTAAGTTCATAGGGCCAACACCTGAAATGATCAATTCCATGGGCGATAAGATTACTGCCAAAGAAACAATGATCAAAGCGGGAGTACCGGTTGTTCCAGGAGTAGAGGGACTTTTGGAGAGCGTGGCTCATGCAAAGAAATCTGCAAAAGAAGTAGGATATCCTGTTATATTAAAAGCTACTGCAGGTGGAGGCGGAAAAGGAATGCGGGTAGTTTGGAAGGAAGAAGACGTTGAAAAAGCTTTTGAAACAGCGAAAGCTGAAGCAGCTGCCTCTTTCAAGAATGATGGAATATACATGGAGAAATTTGTGGAGGAACCCAGACATATTGAAATTCAAGTTGCAGGTGACCAGTATGGAAATGTCTGCCATTTGAGTGAGCGCGATTGCTCTATTCAACGTCGCCATCAGAAATTAGTAGAAGAATCGCCTTCTCCATTTATGACTGATGAATTAAGGGAAAGAATGGGAAACGCTGCTATCAAAGCTGCCAAAGCCATTAATTACGAAAGTGTGGGTACCATAGAATTTCTGGTTGACAAGCATAGGAATTTTTATTTCATGGAAATGAATACGCGTATTCAGGTTGAGCATTGCGTTACAGAGGAAGTTATCAATTATGATTTGATTAAAGAACAAATAAAAATTGCTGCGGGTGAAAAAATAAGCGGTAAATCTTATTACCCTCAAATGCATGCCATTGAATGCAGAATAAATGCTGAAGATCCTTACAATGATTTTAGACCTAGTCCGGGAAAAATAACGGTATTGCATACACCCGGTGGACATGGAGTAAGAATTGACAGTCATGTGTATGCAGGTTACGTAATACCACCCTACTATGATAGCATGATAGCAAAATTAATTGCTGTAGCTCAAACAAGGGAAGAAGCCATTGATACCATGCACAGGGCATTAAGTGAATATGTTATTGAAGGAATAAAAACAACTATTCCGTTTCACTTACAATTGATGCAAAATGAAGATTTTAGGAAGGGTAATTTCACAACCAAATTTTTAGAATCATTTAAAATGAAATAAGCTTTTACAAGAATACTTTTAAAAGCTGCAATCATAAAGAGTTTATAATTGAAAAAGCATCAGCAGCATCTCTTTTTGTTATGTTGATGCATTATCCATGCCAATATCAAAAGATATATTAATAAAAGCCTTTCGCATGATGTGTACTGCGAAAGCAATGGCTGATACCTACGAAGCAAACAGATCTGTTTGCAAGTACGTTCACAGCACCTCTCGAGGTCATGAAGCCATTCAACTGGCAACCGCTTTCCATTTGCTTCCTTGCGATTATGTCAGTCCTTACTATCGTGATGAAAGTATAATGTTGGGATTGGGATTTTCTCCTTATCAATTGATGCTTCAGTTGCTGGCAAAAGGAGGCGATATTTTTACAGGTGGAAGAGAATATTACAATCATCCCAACTACAGAGGAAGCGACAAGCCGACTATCATTCATCAAAGTAGCGCAACTGGGATGCAGGCTATTCCTACCACGGGCGTAGCACAGGGTTTGCAGTACCTGGAAAAAATTGGAAAGTTATCAGATTCAAAATCTGATTCTCCAATTGTAATTTGTTCATTGGGAGACGCTTCAGTTACAGAAGGAGAAGTAAGCGAAGCCTTTCAATTTGCAGCATTGCATCAATTACCTATCATTTATCTTGTACAGGACAACGATTGGGGTATCAGCGTAACTTCATCAGAAGCCCGAACCTGCAATGCCTATGAATTCATAGAAGGTTTTAAAGGAATCAACCGCATCAGCATCAACGGAAGTGATTTTAGCGAATCTTATAATGCCATGCAAGATGTGATACAGGACGTAAGAAAAAACAAAAGGCCCTGGTTGGTTCATGCGAAAGTGCCTTTACTGGGACACCATACCAGTGGTGTCAGAAAGGATTTTTATCGAGATGAAACGGAATTGAATGCCTCTTTCAAGTATGACCCATTGCCTCTATTAAGAAAAGTTTTACTTAAAAAGGATTTCACTGAAGATGAGCTGATATTAATTGAAACTGAAACTAAGCAATTAGTGTTGGATGATTTCAACAAAGCTGCAACTGCAGCAGAGCCCGATTGTGAAAAAGTGGAAGCATTTGTTTTCGTTGAAACGCCAGTTGCTATTGAGAAAGGCAACAGAAATCCAGAGAACAAGGAAAAAGTATTAATGGTAGATGCAGCATTATTTGCTATAAGAGAAATTATGGAAGATTATCCTGAGGCCATTTTGTATGGGCAAGATGTAGGCAAACGATTGGGAGGCGTATTCAGGGAAGCGGCTACCTTGGCTGATCAATTTGGCGATCATCGCGTATTCAACACAGCTATACAAGAAGCATACATTATTGGATCCACAGTTGGTATGAGTGCCGTTGGGGTAAAGCCCATTGTAGAAGTACAATTTGCAGATTACATATATCCCGGTATCAACCAGCTGGTAACGGAGATTTCTAAAAGCTGTTACTTAAGTTGCGGAAAATTTCCTGTGCAAACTTTAATCAGGGTTCCAATTGGCGCCTATGGCGGTGGCGGTCCTTATCACAGTGGAAGTGTAGAAAGTACTTTGTTGACAATAAAAGGAATTAAAGTTGTTTATCCGTCTAATGCTGCCGATATGAAAGGTTTGATGAAATCGGCTTTTCTTGATCCAAATCCTGTAATCATGTTGGAGCACAAAGGACTGTATTGGAGCAAAGTGCCAGAAACTGAGGAAGCGAAAATGACAGAACCTGACAGAGATTACATCTTACCATTGGGCAAAGGGAATGTAATTTTGCAAGCAGAAGAAAATAAAATATCAAACGGTGAAAGCTGCTGCATCATCACATACGGAATGGGGGTATATTGGGCAAAAACTGCTGCAAAGGATTTTGCTGGAAAAATAGAAATCATCGACCTTAGAACATTATTCCCCTTGGACGAAGAATTGATATTTGCTACGGTACAAAAACATGGAAAATGTTTGATTTTGACCGAAGAACAACAAAATAATTCTTTTTCAGAGGCCTTGGCCGGAAGAATTTCGAAAGCATGTTTCAAATACCTGGACGCTCCTGTAGAAGTGCTTGGCTCATTAAATCTTCCTGCAGTACCTATGAATACATTACTGGAAAAAGCCATGCTGCCAAACGCAGAAAAAGTAAAGACTGTATTGAGAGATTTACTCAATTCATAATCATCCACTAATCATTCTTCCATCTTTCATCTGCAATACCCTATTGCTCATTTGAGCCAAACCCTCGTTGTGTGTAACTATTAAAAAGGTTTGTTGATAATCATCTCGAAGTTTTAAAAAAAGCTGATGAAGATCATCTGCATTTGCAGAATCAAGATTTCCGGTTGGTTCATCTGCCATTATAATGGAAGGGTTATTTATCAATGCTCTGGCAACTGCCACTCTTTGCTGTTCACCCCCTGACAACTGACCCGGTTTGTTTTCCAACCTATCTTGCAAACCTAAACGTTCCAATAGATCTTTGGCTCTTTTACTAACTGAAGACCGATTTTCCTTACTAATCCAACCAGGAATACAAACATTCTCCAAAGCAGTAAATTCTGGTAACAGATGGTGGAATTGAAATATAAAACCGATGTGTTTGTTTCTAAAAGCTGAAAGATGGCGAGAGTTTAACTTGTCTATTCTCTCATTGTTAATAGAAATAGCGCCTTCATCGGGCTTGTCTAATGTTCCCAAAATATGAAGCAGTGTGCTCTTTCCGGCACCTGATGGGCCGATGATACTTACCAATTCTCCTTTTTTAATATGAATATCGACTCCTTTTAATACAGTCAAATTCCCATATTTTTTGTAAATATTTTGCGCGGCTAACATCATATAAAATTAGCACATAAAATGTTTACATCCATTATTAAAAAAATAATCATCAGGAATAGGAAAAACACTTTTGGTTATTTCATTTTAACATATACATTTGCAAAAATTAAACCCTTTAAGAAAATGTTTTGGACACTAGAATTAGCCTCTCACTTGGAAGACGCACCTTGGCCGGCTACAAAAGACGAATTAATTGATTACAGCATCAGAAGCGGAGCTCCGATTGAAGTAATTGAAAATCTGCAGGAATTGGAAGATGAAGGAGAAATCTATGAAGGGCTTGAAGACATTTGGCCCGATTATCCAAGTCAGGAAGATTTCTTTTTTAACGAAGACGAATATTAATTCGCAATACGCTGAAATTTCAAATCATTTAAACCGCTTATTAATTAAGCGGTTTTTTTGTATTATCAGAATAAGGATAATATTATTTTACTGAGTCCATATTTTTATACTTGATTTTAAATACAATCAAAGTAAAGGATAGAGCACAAATAACAGCATTACAAATAATAACAGGCAATAAAGAATTTGAAATTCCGTATATAAGCCAAATTATCGTACTTATAAACACTATAAATATCATTGATAAATTCAAGTCTTTTACACTTTTGGTTTTCCAAGTGTAATAAACCTGAGGAACAAATGCTACACTACTTAATACGGATGCTACATGACCAAAAACCTCAGTTACATTCATTTAATTAAATTGAAAATCGTAAAAAACTAATCTATAAAAACCGAATAAACAGTAATTCAATTAAATCCTAATTACTTTTCCATCTGCTCAATGACTGCATTGGTAACCCCTGTAAATGAAAATCCTCCATCATGAAATAAATTCTGCATGGTGACCATTTTGGTATGCTCGCTGAACATTACGACACAATAGTTGGCGCAATCTTCTGCACTTGCATTACCCAAAGGACTCATTTTTTCGGCATAATTAATAAATCCATCAAAACCTTTTACACCGCTGCCGGCAGTAGTTCTGGTAGGTGACTGAGAAATGGTATTGATTCTTACATGTTTTTTCACTCCGTAATGATAACCAAAACTGCGCGCTACACTTTCGAGCAATGATTTAGCATCAGCCATTTCATTATAATCAGGGAATACACGCTGAGCAGCAATATAACTCAACGCAATTACGCTTCCCCATTCATTGATAGCATCTTTTTTCATACAAGCGGCCAAAACCCTATGCAAGCTCATAGAAGATATTTCAAGGGTTTTCAAATTATGTGCGTAGTCTATTTCTGTATAGTGTTTTCCTTTGCGAACATTCAAACTCATTCCGATAGAATGCAAAATAAAATCAAATCCACCACCAAAATGCTCCATTGTTTTGGTGATCAAATTTTCTACATCCTCGCCATTACTAACATCACAGGCAATGACAGGTGCTCCTATTTTTTCGGCAAGTTTATTGATTTCACCCATGCGCATTGCAACCGGAGCGTTGGTCAATACAATTTGAGCGCCTTCTTCATGACATTTCAAAGCAGTAATCCAAGCAATAGATTTTTCATCCAAAGCCCCGAATATAATCCCTTTCTTTCCTTTCAATAAATTGTACGCCATAGTTTAAATGTTACTTGTAATGAAAAATAATAAGCAAAATTAATAGTTATGATTCAAATAAAATAATCCTTAAACAACTATTCATCCATCATCTCCAAAGCATTTTTAAGAGCGGCTTCAGTTGGTTTTGCCCCGCTCATCATTTGGGCGATTTCATTTACCCTTTCTTCGTTATTAAGCACTTTAACCGCAGTTTTCACTTTTCCATCAATATTGCTTTTGTGAACATACAAATGCATATTGGCTTTTGCAGCAATTTGCGCCTGATGTGTAATAACAATCAATTGATGTCTAAATGATAAATTTTTCATGATAATTCCAACCTGCTTCGCAGCTTCACCGCCAATACCTGTATCTATTTCATCAAAAATCAATGTAGGTAAATCAATCTTTTTTGCAACCAGCGATTTTATGCTTAACATCAACCTGCTCAATTCACCGCCGCTAGCCACTTTTCCTAATTGTTCAAACTTGTTGCTTTTGTTTGCATCAAATAAATATTGAATGGCGTCAATTCCATTAACAGAAAGAGCTTCGCTTTGCATTTCAACTTTCAATATAGCATTGGGCATCCCTACTTTTACCAGCAATGAATTCACTTCAGTTGCAAATCCTTTAATTTGAGATTTTCGATTTTTAGAAATGATGTATGCAATTTGCATTGATGCCTCGTATAAATCTGACATTTCTTTTTCAAGTTTTTCAATATCAGCATTTATACCTGAAAATGTCTCCAGCTTTTGTTTCAATTCTTGCTGAATCTTCAGTAAATCATCAGTCGTATTCACTGAATGCTTTTTCAATAATTTATACCCATCAGAAAGTCTTTCATTTAGTTGAATGATCTTTTCTGCATCATGATGAACACCTGATTCAATTCTTTGTAATTCATCTGAAATATCCTGCAACTCTATTGATGCGCTTAATAACCTTTGGGTAAGCAAGGACATGCCATCGTGAAGTGAATCCAAAGACGCCAATTTATTCTGCAATGATTTTACTTGTTGTGCAATGGGAGAATCGCTTTCGGACAATTCGTTATAAATAGAAATCAGTTGCTGCTTTATGTTCTCTGCATTGTTGAGAATCTTCAATTCGGATTCTACTTGCTCCAATTCATTTTCTTTCAATGACAAGGTTTCCAATTCCTCCAGTAAAAAAGTATTGTAGTCGTACTCTTTAATGGCAGTATCCTGCAGCGACTTTAATTTATTAAGCTCTTTTTGAATTTTTGTATACGATTCAAACGTAGATTTTAGTTTTGATAAATTAGCCATATTGTCTGCCAACGCATCCAGAACTGCTCTTTGAAAATTTTCGGTATTGATTTCCAACGTATCAAACTGTTGGTGAAGATCAATTAAAAAAACACAAAGTTGTTTAATCTGAAAAAGGGTAACAGGAGTATCATTAATGAACGAACGAGATTTTCCGTTAGATGAAATTTCTCTTCTAATGACGATTTCATCCTCAAAGTCTAATTCGTGAGAGTTAAAGAATTCGGTTATTTCGTTTTTTCTCTCAATACTAAAACAACCTTCGACTATACATTTTTTTTCTGCATCTCGCAGAACGGCGGTATCAGCCCTTTGTCCCAATATCAGATTTAATGCCCCCATTAAAATGCTCTTTCCGGCTCCCGTTTCTCCGGTTATTACATTTAATCCTGAATCAAATGTCAATTCAAGCTCATCAATGATGGCATAATTTTGTATGTATAGCTTTTTCAACATTGTTATAAAGAGCAAATTAATAAAAAGTTCTTAGTCGGAGAGAAGAATATAACACGAACAGCAAGTTAATTTCACAAAAAAGTCTACCCGAAAATTGAGTAGACTTTCATAATTCAGTTAAGAAAAAATTTATTTTACCACAACAGAATCTGTCAAATCAGCATCTGCCAAAATACGACCACAATTCTCGCAAACCATTATTTTCTTACGTAGTTTAATTTCACTTTGTTTTTGAGGTGGTATCGCATGAAAGCAGCCGCCGCAACTGTCTCTTTCTACAGGAACTACAGCCAATCCATTGCGATAGTTTTTGCGTATACGATCATAACTAGTCAACAATCTTTCGTCAGCGTGGCTTCTAGCTTCTGAAGCAGCTTTATTATATTGTGCTTCTTCTTTTTCTGTTTCCTTTATAATTTTTTCAAGTTCAGCTTTTTTAGCATTCAGGTTTGTTTCTTTTGCAGCAACTGCTTTTTTTGCAAGGTCCAATTGACGAGCTTTATCAGCTACTTCTTCCGTTGCATCTTTGATATGTTTTTCACAAAGTTTTTCTTCCAATTGCTGCATTTCAATTTCCTTATTGATTGCTTCAAACTCACGGTTGTTCTTTACATTGTCACTTTGCTTCTCATATTTTTTAATCAACGCTTGCGCTACTTTGATACCCTCTTGTTTTTGTGCAATAAATTCCTGAATTCCGTTTATTTCTTCTTCAATTCGGGTTTGACGAGCATGAAGACCCTCAATTTCATCTTCGAGATCTTTTACTTCAATAGGTAACTCTCCTTTCAATATCTGAATTTCATCCAGCTTACTATCAATTTTTTGTAAACGAACAAGTGAAGACAATTTTTCTTCAACCGAAAATTCTTTTACTGCAGCCATATTATTTCTTTTGATTTGTTTGCAAACATATTAATCAACCCCAACGTCACTCAATTATACCCTGTAGCTGCTTATCACAACACAAAATACCGAACGGGATTGGTATTGACTCCTGTTTTAAGGATTGCAAAGTTAGGGAAATTTTGCCTTAAAACATCATCAAAAAGTTCAATTGTGTACTGTTCGCTTTCAAAATGGCCAATATCTGCCACCACAATTTGATCATCAGCATCAAAAAACTCGTGGTATTTGATATCTGAACTGATATAAAAGTCTGCTTTTTGGGCTTTTGCAGCCTCAATCAAAAAGCTGCCAGCACCACCACATAAGGCTATTTTTTTGACATCTTTACCTAAAAAAGAGGTATGCCTTATTGAATTTATATTAAATATAGTCGATATTTTATTTAGTAAAGATGTTTCACTGATACTTTCTGGTAATTCTCCTATGATACCGGACCCAACATTCTGAAAAACATTTGTCATGCTGAAAATTTCAAAAGCAACCTCTTCATAAGGGTGACTTTTTTTCATTGCTTCAACAATATTCTTTTGAAGCCACGAAGGAAAAATAACTTCTACTTTTTTTTCTTTTACAAAATTTCGGATTCCTTTGATACCACTAATAGGATTGGCATTTTCTTCGGGTAAAAAACTTCCAATTCCATCAGACACAAAACTGCATTGACTATAATTTCCAATATGCCCGGCGCCTGCCTCAAACAAAGCAGTTTCTAAATCATTTTGAGAATTTTCTGGAACGTAAACACTTAGCTTTTGCAATAGATTTGCTTTCGGTTGAAGAATTTTGGTGTTGATCAATCCTAATTTTTCAGCGATTTTTCCGTTTACTCCGTTAATTATATTGTCCAGGTTGGTATGACAAGCATAAATCGCAATATCATTTTTAATTGCTTTGAGGACAGCTCTTTCCACATAATTATTGCCATTTATTTTTTTCAACCCTTTAAAAACGATAGGATGATGTGCAATTATCAAGTTGCATTTTTTTTCTATTGCCTCATCAATTACCTGTTCAGTAGCATCAATAGCAAGTATTATACCGGTGCATTCCATACCTGCATTTCCTGTTATCAGACCCGCATTATCATAGTCCTCTTGTAATGATAAAGGAGCCAATTTTTCCATGACAGAGATGATGGATGATAATTTCATTGATTTCTTTTAATTGTTACAATAATTTGCATCCCACGGTTTAAACCGTGGGCATTATTACTCAAATTGAACATTAAAAATAGATATTTTTTTTCTGAACCACACTCTATTAAATTGCAGAAAAAATATTTTAATTCTTTTCCAATGAATAAAAGTTATGAAGCTTACAGAAAATTATTTCAGGAAATAGCTGACCTTAAATACGCCTCGGCTCTGATGCAATGGGATCAGGAGACCTATCTTCCTCCAAAAGGCAATGAAATCAGGGGAAGACAAATTGCTACTGTCACCGAAATAGCCCATCGAATGTTTACCGATCCAAAAACAGGCGATTTGTTGGAAGAGCTCATTAACAATAATAAACTGAATCATCGTGAAAGAAAAAATGTTGAATTAAGTTATCTTGATTATGAAAAAAACAAAAAACTTCCTTCAGATTTCGTAAGAAAAATGAGTGATTCGGTCAATAAAAGTTTTCATGCCTGGGTACAAGCCAGAAAAGAAAATGATTTTACAATTTTTCAACAACCCCTTCAGGAAATTATTATTCTGAAAAGACAAGAAGCTGAATACCTAGGGTATGAAAAACACCCTTATGATGCATTGATGAATGAATATGACAAAGGATTGACAGTGGCCTCAACTGATAAACTGTTTGCAGATCTGATTCCACAGCTTTCCATTTTACTGAATGAAATAAATCAACAAAAACAAATCAATAACGAATTTTTACAACAACATTTTGATAAGGACGATCAATGGAGATTTGGGATTGATTTGCTAAAACAAATTCACTTCGATTTTGATGCAGGCAGGCAAGATATCAGCGAACACCCCTTCACCATAAACTTCAATAGCCAAGATGTAAGAGTTACTACCAGAATAGATGAAAAGGATTTTGCAAACATGACCTGGAGTTGCTTACATGAAGGCGGTCATGCATTGTATGAGCAAGGTCTTCCTATAAACGAATATGGTTTACCTCTAGGTGAGTATTGCAGTTTGAGTATTCACGAAAGCCAAAGCAGGTTATGGGAAAACTGTATAGGTAGAAGTCTTCCGTTTTGGAAGTTTCACTATTCGAAGTTGCAAAAAATATTCCCGAGACAGTTTGAAAATATTTCAGTTGAACATTTTTACAAAGGAATCAATAAAGTAATCCCCTCTCTAATTAGAACAGAAGCGGATGAATTGACTTATCACTTCCATGTGATGATCAGATATGAAATAGAAAAAAAATTGATAGAGGGCACTATTGAATCCAACGACATCCCTGCCATTTGGAATGAATACTACGAAAAGTTGCTGGGCGTAAAAGTAACAGATGACAAAAATGGTTGTTTACAGGATGTTCACTGGAGTCATGGTAGTTTTGGTTACTTTGCCACTTACAGCATTGGAAGTTTATATGCTGCTCAATTATGGAATAATATACATAAAGCAAACAGCCGAGTAAATTCAGAAATTTCATTTGGAAATACCGATTCTATTTTTAGATGGTTACAAAATGAAATATATGCCCATGGTCGATATTTTACTTCTGAAGAATTATGCAAAAAGGCAACCGGAGAAACTTTGAATCCTGCTTATTTCATAAATTATGCAAAACACAAGTATGGTGAAATATATTGTATATAATTAATTTTATTATTGATTATTTTCATTAACTATACTATATTGAATTATTATAATATACATATAAATACCTTTAAATGTATTTATTTCACTTTTCTTTTTCATTTTTTTTTGTTTTTGGCACAATATTTTCATCAAAAAGTAGTTATTGCTATAGAATAGGATTTCCTATTCAAATAGAAAGTCCCAACAAACCAAGCCTATGAAAATTCCTTCTTTCTGTAAAACTATATTCTTATTAGGAATTAATTTTTTATTTGCATTTGATTCTTATGCTCAGCGTCCTGTTGCAAATTTTTCAGCAACTCCGGTAAACGGCTGCGCCCCACTTGTTGTTAACTTCAACAATCAATCTACCGGAAATCCAACTTCCTTTAAATGGATTTTGGGAAATGGTACTATTTCAACTTTAGAAAATCCAACAGCAATTTATACCAATCCAGGCCAATACAATGTAAAATTGATTGTACAAAACAATGCAGGAATAGATTCAATATCCAGAATTCAGTACATTACTGTATATTCTAAACCAACTGTACATTTCAATGTTTCTGATGCAAATGCTTGTATTAACTCTGACATTAGCTATTCAGACAGCAGCTCAGCCGGTAGCGGAAACATTCTTTCCAGATTATGGGATTTTGGCGATGGGACTTCAAGCAATCTACCTAATCCGGTGCACCGTTATTCTTCAGATGGGTACTTCAATATATCTCTCCAAATAACAAACAGCTATGGCTGTGTAACATCCCTAACTAGAACTAACTACATACAGATTTACGAAAATCCAACAGCTAATTTCTCGAATACTCCTTTGAGTAGTTGTATAGTACCATTGAATGTTGAGTTTTTAAACACCTCGACTTCAAACAACTCACTGAGCTTTAATTGGCATTTCGGGGATGGCGATTTTGCCAACGATATGAATCCTGCTCATACCTACAATGATCTAGGAATATATTCAGTTTCATTGAAAGTAACCGACGGAAATGGCTGCACAGATTCAATTATCAAATACAACCTGATAAATATTTCAAATTTACATTCAATGTTTAGTATGCCTGACTATGTGTGCAGAAATTCATCGATTCAAATTCAAAATAATTCTACCCCTGTTCCTCAAAATGTATTATGGGATTTTGGGGATGGAACAACTTCGGTTATATACAATCCCTTAAAACAATTTTCAACCAGTGATACTTTTTTTGTAAAACTTATTGTTCAATCAGAAACTTGCGTCGATTCAATCATCAAGAAAATAATTGTAAACGAAAAACCACAGGCTGATTTCACTGCAAATCCGGTAAGTTCATGTAATATTCCTCAACAAGTTAATTTCCAAAATACAAGCAATAATGCTACCATTTATCAATGGTCTTTCGGTGACAGCTCTGTTTCTTTTAACATCAATCCTATCCATACTTATACAATTGAATCAGATTATTCTATTTCCTTAATAGCTATAAATAATGCTGGATGCAGGGATACTATCACAAAAAGCAATTACATAAAAATAAAGCTACCGACTGCAAGCATTTCAAATTTCCCTCAACCTGGGTGTGCTCCTTTGCCAACTTATCTTCAACCTCAAGTGTCAACCGCAGACAGCGTAGTTAGTTATACTTGGAATTTTGGAGATGGTTTTATTTCAAACAATAAATTTCCAAATCATATTTATCAGCAAGCCGGAGAATACGATGTTACTTTAAATATTATTACAGCAAATGGATGTACCGACACGGTAAAATATATCAAGTCTGTTAAGGTAGGCAACAGACCTCATACCTCTTTTTCAGCTGACCCAAGAGCTGTATGTGCTTCCACTAATGTTCTATTCAGAGATTTAACTCCTGTCGAAGATTCTGTAAAGGAATGGCTTTGGTTATTTGGAGATGGAGGTAGATCAACATTACAAAATCCTTCCTATCACTACAGTGACACCAGTGGCACTTCCAATCCATTTGATGTCACCTTAATTGTTACAAACAACGGATGCAAGGATACATTAACAATCGAAAATTATATCACCATATATCCTCCAATTGCAAACTTTTCTTTCACTTACAATTGCGGACAAAAATTAAAAAGATCTTTTTTTGATAAATCAAAAGGTGCGGATTCATGGTTATGGAATTTTGGAGACGGTGCAACATCGAATATAATAAATCCGGTCCATACCTATGCAAACTCTGGACTTTACATTGTAAAATTAATTGTATTCAATAATGCAACAGGCTGCAGTGATACAACCAGTAAAAATGTAACAGTTATAAATGAACCCACGAATTTTGTTTCATCTGATACTTCAATATGTAAAATGAGTGTTGCAAATTTTAATTTGTTAACAAACACCAGTAATTATATAAACTCTGTTAGCTGGAATTTTGGCAATGGAATGACCGGTTTTGGATTTCCGATTTCCAATACTTATTATGTACCCGGCGTGTATGATGTTTCTATCATCACTACAGATATCAATGGTTGTAAAGACACTACAACAAAAAGAAAATACATTAAAGTAAATGGCCCAAATGCTGATTTGTCAAGCTCTGCAACAAATACATGCAAATATTCTACTGTTGGATTCTTTGATAATTCTCAAACCGATGGCAGAAACCAAATTAAAAAATGGATGTGGAGTTTTGGAGATGGCATTTTTGATACTACAAATATTGGGCTATCGAATCATATTTATTCAAATACAGGTTCTTATACTATTACATTAGAAGTATTGGATAGTGCAGGATGCAAAAGTAAAATTCAAAAAAACAATTTAATATCCATAAATAATCCGCATTCAGATTTTCAAACTGTAGACACAAGTGTTTGCCCGAATGTAAATGCTAACTTAATAAACTTATCTATAGGAAACAGCAACACTTATTTATGGAACTTTGGTGATGGAAACACATCCACACTTACCAATCCATCTCATAGTTATAATATAAATGGACTTTATAGTGTAACATTGATTTCAACAAACAATATAGGTTGCAAGGATACAATTAGAAAAATAAATTACATTAGAGTATCTACACCCATTGCTCGCTTTTCTGTAAGCGATTCATTCAGCAACTGCCCTCCATTGATTGTTAATTTTAACAACCATTCACAAAACTTCGCCTCTATGGTATGGTCATTTGGAGACAATACCAGTACTATTTTTGATAACCCATCGCACTTTTATTCAATTTCCGGAAACTTTACTGCAAAACTGATTGTAATTTCCAATGGCGGATGCAAAGATTCCGCCACAAAATTAATTTCAGTCCAGGGGCCGCGAGGAAAATTCAATTACGATAAAACATTTGGTTGCTCACCAACTGAAATTTATTTTACTGCAAATGCAATTAATACAAGTTTTTTTATTTGGGATTTTAGTGACGGGAATACGAACGTAACGACTGATTCAGTGCAAGCACACTCCTATGTTTCAAGTGGAAACTTTATACCAAAATTATTATTAAAAGATGCTGCAGGTTGTGTGGTAACACTGACTAATCCTGATACGCTTAAAATATATAGTTTACTTGCAGACTTCCAAGCAGATGCACATCTTTTGTGTGATGCAGGGGTTGTACAATTCAATAATACAACCAATACCAATGACAATATTTCTCACTATAATTGGCTTTTCGGGGATAACAACAATGATTACTCGGAAAATCCATCGCATCAATATACCGATACCGGCATATTTACTCCATCATTGATTGTAATTACAGAACATGGATGTAAAGATACTGCCACAAGTCCGGTAGATATTCAAATTGTAGCCTCTCCACGAGGAAGTATTGCTCAAACAGCAAATGGTTGTGCAGGAGTTCAGATTCAATTTAATGGAAGTCTTATAAACAATGATACATCTGTAATTTCATGGCAATGGGATTTTGGGAATGGAATTACATCTACTGAAATTAATCCAAATCCACAGGTTTATTCACAAGCAAGACTTTACCCGGTAAGTGCTATTTTAACAAATGCATTTGGTTGCAGGGATACTGTTAATACTAACGTTGAAGCATATCCTTACCCATCCACCAATGCAGGAACGGACACAACTGTTTGCAGAGGCAGAGGCATCAGCCTACATGCTAATGGTGCGGATGAATTCGTTTGGAGTCCTTCGAGAGGATTGAGTTGTATCAACTGTTCGAATCCAATTACCAATACAGATAGCGCGGTAATGTATACTGTAACTGGAAAATCAATTCATGGTTGTATTAAAAAAGACAGTATTTGGGTCGATGTAAAATACCCCTTCAACTTAAATGTAAGTGAAAGACAATCCATTTGCAGTGGCAGTTCAAAAAAAATTAGTGCTTCCGGTGCAGAATCATATACCTGGATACCATCGATCGGTTTGGACAATATTCATTCGTCTTCTCCAAATGCCTCCCCTTCCATAAATACCATTTATCAAGTTATTGGAACAGACAATAAACATTGTTTTACTGATACTGCGTATGTTCCTGTAAATGTTTACAATTACCCATCTGTTGATGCAGGAGAAGATAAAACAATCAATGTAGGCCAATCAGTTGAATTAGTTCCTGTTCTTTCCTCAGATATAATAGATATAAAATGGAATCCAACATCAAATCAATTTAGAAATACAGACGGAAGAATTACGGTAAAACCAAATGAAACAACTACTTATGAAATTGAGGTTAGTAATGGTGGTGGTTGTAAAACCAAAGATGCAGTTACTGTAAATGTTTTGTGCAATGGAGCTAACCTATTTATACCCAATACCTTTTCGCCCAATAATGATGGAATGAATGATATTTTTTATCCTCGCGGTACAGGTATTTTCATGATAAAAAACATGAAGATTTTTTCACGTTGGGGAGAGAAGTTATTTGAAAGAAATAATTTCAAAGCGAATGACGCAAATAAAGGATGGGATGGAACTTTCAGAGGACAACAATTAACATCTGATGTTTTCGTATATGTTATAGAAGTTCAATGCGACAACAATTCCACTCTAACATTTAAAGGAGATATTTCCCTTCTAAAATAATGGCTACTCTTAAATATTTTCAGGTCTAATAATACATGAAAAGGTTCTGTCATAATACAATAATTAACATATAGTATTTTTGTATATGTTATAGAAGTTCGATTAGATTTCAATTCCAATCTTACTTTTTTTAAGGAAATATTTTCCCTCAAAATAATTTCCCTTTTACATAATAAAATCTGTAAAAGTTCGTTTTATATATAATAGTGCCCCCTAAAATCCACCCATATGAAAAAAACAAACTACACCCTTTTCGCTATTTTTATATTATTTATTTTTAATATTAGTGCAAGCGGTCAAGACATTCACTTTTCCCAGATATTTGAAACTCCATTGTTGAGAAACCCCTCATTAGCTGGACTTTTCAGTGGCGACTCAAGGTTTCAATGTGTTTACAGATCACAATGGAACAGCCTAACCGTTCCTTACAAAACCACCTATATCAGCGGTGAACTTAAAAGAAAAATCGGTGAAGGAGATGATTTTGTAACAATTGGAGGCGAGATTGTACATGATAAATCAGGTAGCATTTCATTATCAACCACCAAATTTTTACCTTCCTTCAATTACCATAAATCTATCAGCGAAGAAAGAAATACTTATTTGTCTATAGGTGTAATGGGAGGAATCGTTCAGCGTAAATTCGATAGAAGTAAAGTAACTACGAATAATCAATATGATGGAACATCTTACAACAGTTCGCTAAATGACGGAGAAAACTTTTCAAGAACTGGCTTCTCTTATTTTGATGGAAGTGCGGGCATGAGTATCAATACCCAGATAAGCGAAAATCCGGAAGATAATTTCTTTATCGGGCTTGCCTACCATCATTTCAACAAGCCTAAAAAAATATCATTTTATGATGCTTCTCAATTAGGATTGGCTCCTAAATGGGTAGGTTCCGCAGGTGTTAAACTTAACAGAAATGAAAACGAATATTTAACCATTCAATCAGACTATTCTATTCAAGGAGCTAACCGTGAATGTATGATTGGAGCAATCTATTCAATTAAAATACAGAATGAAGAAGAATCAAATTGCACCTTGCATGCAGGCAGCTATATCAGATGGGGTGATGCTATTATACCAACTGCAAAATTAGAGTTCAAATCTTTGTCAATTTCCGGTAGTTACGATGCAAATATTTCTGGACTAAAAGAAAGTACAAAAGGTCAGGGCGGTTTTGAACTATCATTGTCACTTATAGGATTTAACAAAAATAATACTAGCCTTGATGCTGTTAGATGTCCGTCATTCTAATCCCATTTTTAAGTATAAATTACATTAGTTGGAGTGGTTGTTTTTTGTTGGTTGAAACGTAATAGATTGTAAGATTTAATGAATAATTTACTTTTAAATAGATATTTCTTTACTAACTTTGCAGTTCAATCATAAATAAATTTCCATGTCAATACAAATAGGCCAACAAGCTCCCGAATTTTCACTTTTTTCCTCTTCAAAAGAAAAAGTCAATTTGAGTGATTTCAAAAATTCAAAAAATGTTTTGCTTTTATTTTTTCCTCAGGCATTTACTGGTGTTTGTACAAAAGAATTATGTGGGGTAAGAGATGACATCGCAAAATATTCCAATGCTGCTGCACAAGTTGTAGCTGTTTCAGTAGATTCAATTTTCACTTTGGCCAAATTCAAAGAAGAGCAACAGTATAATTTTCCTTTACTGAGTGATTTTAATAAAGAAATTTCTGCTGCCTACCACGCCATTTATGAATCTTTTACCGATATGAACATGAAGGGTGTCAGCAAAAGAGCCGCCTTTATCATTGACAAAGAAGGTATCATCCGTTACGCTGAAGTATTGGAAAGTGCAGGAGATGTACCTAATTTTACTGCAATCAATGAAATGCTTTCCCAGTTGAATTAATTTTTAAAGATTTTTTGATTTTCAAACAAATAACACTAACTTCATAGTAGTGAGGAAAATACTATACATATTAATATTAACCGCAGGTTTCCATTCAAACAGTTTCTCTCAAATAAGAACTTTAGGAGATCAATGGGGAAGTAAAATACTTAGATACTACCCAAACCCCGCATCAGTAGCCATTAATTTTGATTTTCAGAAAAATTACAACAATAGATATTCTTTATTGATTTTCAATTTCATGGGAAAAAAAGTCTACGAGTTAAAGAATATTTCTTACAAAACAAATATCAATTTAGAGGAATTTTATCGCGGTATTTATATCTATCAGCTAAGGGATAAGAACAACTTCGTTCTTGAATCAGGTAAATTCCAAGTTCTAAGGTAATTTTAGCATTTCTTTTTATTTTTCATTCAATTTTTGTGTCAAAATGACTGCCTCAAAGGGATTGGCAATATATTTGAATATAAACTATCCTAGAAAAATAATTCATTATGGAAGAAAATAATACAAATATGGAGGATCAAGTAAATGAGAATGTACAAGAGACATCTGAAAATACTGAAAATTCAGTGTTAGAGAACCTCACAGTTTCTGAAGGTACTGATTTGGAAAAACTGAAATCAGAAGTAGTGGAACAAAAAGATAAATATCTCAGATTATTTGCAGAATTTGACAACTACAAACGTAGAACTTCAAAAGAAAGAATTGAATTGATTCAAACTGCAGGAAGAGAAATTATTTCTTCCTTACTTGAAGTATTGGATGATTGCGACCGTGCTGAAAAACAAATAAAAGCAAGCGCTGATCATAACCAAGCCAACGAAGGAACTTTATTGGTTTTTACTAAACTTAGAACTATTTTACAACAAAAGGGATTAAAATCTATGGACAGTATTCACCAGGAATTTGATGTGGAAAAACATGAAGCGATAACTGAAATTGAATCACCAGATGAATTAAAAGGCAAAGTGATTGATGAATTGGAAAAGGGGTATTATTTAAATGAAAAAATAATTCGTTTCGCAAAAGTTGTTGTTGGAAAATAACATTCATTATAAAACTGCATTCTAATAAAAATGTCAAATAAACGAGATTATTACGAAATACTAGGTATCGGCAAATCAGCCTCACAAGAGGAAATTAAAAAGGCCTACAGAAAAGTTGCCATGCAATTTCATCCTGACAGAAATCCCGGAGATAAAACTGCGGAAGATAAATTTAAAGAGGCGGCAGAGGCATACGAAGTTTTAAATGATAGCAATAAAAGAGCCCAATACGATCGTTTTGGGCATAATGCATTCTCTCAGGGAAGAGGTGGTGGTGGTGGTTTCAGTGGTGGTGGAATGAACATGGACGATATTTTCAGTCAATTCGGTGATATTTTCGGCGATGACAGTTTTGGAAGTTTTTTTGGAAACAGGAGTGGTAAAAGATCAGGTCAGTCAGGTGGGGCAAGGGGAAGTAATCTTCGGGTTAAAATAAAATTGAACTATGAAGAATTGGCGAAGGGCGCCCCAAAGACGATTAAAATAAAAAAGTATGTAAAATGTACTACTTGTAGTGGAAGCGGTGCTAAGGATAAAAACAGCGTGCAAACCTGCGGAACCTGTAGTGGAAGTGGACAAGTAAGAAGAGTACAAAATACTTTTTTAGGACAAATGCAAACCGTAACAACATGCCCTACTTGTAATGGAGATGGAACTACCATCACTGCAAAATGCGGAGGATGCAAGGGTGAAGGACGAATTTACGGAGATGAAACGGTGACCATTGATATCCCTGCCGGCGTGCAGGAAGGGATGCAACTTAGCATAAGTGGAAAAGGAAATATTGGAGAAAGAGGGGGTAGTTTTGGAGACCTGATTGTTCTGATTGAAGAAGAACCACATCCACAACTTCAAAGAGATGGCAACAACGTTGTTTTTGATTTGCATATTTCTTTTCCTGATGCAGTTTTCGGAACACAACTCGAAGTTCCAACCATTGATGGAAAAGCTAAAATTAAAATACCTACTGGTACACAAAGCGGAAAAATATTCCGTTTAAAAGGTAAAGGATTTCCTCAGGTTAATAGTTATGAAAAGGGAGATCAGTTAATACATGTCAACATCTGGACACCACAACATATAAACGAGGACGAAAAATCAATGTTGGAAAAAATGAAAGCATCTGAAAACTTTGTTCCAAAGCCCGAAAAAAATGAAAAATCATTTTTTGAAAAAATAAGGGAAATGTTTGGTTAAATAAACACGTAGCCGATTCTTTTTAAATTGCCTCTTTACCGGATCCGGATAAATTTTCTTTGATTTTTCAATCAATCCTATAAATTCATTTTGAAGGTAGATGTTCCTATTTGCTGATTTATTGGCTAAGGCTTTGATAATATCCCAATTTACATTCTTGAAATATTTCGATTGTCTTATTTTTAACCCAAACATACTTATTGCAGCGGCAAATTGATACTCTTTTTCCAGACTATCCAATTTGGAAAAATTAACACAAGAAATAAAATTGTTTTTAACCGTATTGCTGTCTGCTAATTGATTATAGGTTAATCCCATTTTAGCTATATCCATTGCTCCATCCCTATCCTCTTCGAAGCAAATGTTTTCCTCTGTAGGAACAATTTCAAATAATGCGATAACAGAACTTCCGCTTCCAATTTCACCTCCCTCTAAAATTTTCACATCTGATTGTATTAACTCCTTGTTGTTGTCAAATCCTATTAGTCTGTACTTTTTCACATAAAACGGATTGAACTGTATATTCATTACAGCATTATCGGCCACAGCATAAAGTGTTTGAGTAAGTTCTTTTACAAATACACGTTCCGCTTCTTCCAAGTTATCCAGATAAGTATAATTTCCATTTCCTTTTTTTGCCAATATCTGTAGTTTTGAATCTTTAAAATTTCCTGTTCCAACGCCCAGGCAAGTAAGATAAATCCCCTTTTGACCTTCTCTTGCGATAATTTCTTCCAGTCCTTTTTCAGTTTTTTCTCCAACATTAAAATCGCCATCAGTTGCCAGAATAATTCTGTTATTGCTTTCAGAGCAAAAACTTTGTTGCGCAATTTGGTAAGCAAGTTTTAATCCTGATTCACCGGGTGTTTCTCCGGATGCCTCCAACTTATCAATGGTTTGTAAAATTTTATTTTTTTCTGATCCTGAAACAGCAGACAATGCAACCTCAACTTTTTCACCATAAGTAACAATAGAAATCGTATCTATGGGTCTTATATTTTTTACAAACAACTGAAATGCGGCTTTAATCAGTGATAGTCTGTTAGGCAAATCCATGCTTGCAGACACATCAATTAAAAAAACAAAATTTCCTGGGGGGATATTATTTAGATTGATTTTTTTTGCACTGACATTGAGGAAAAACAATTGATTATTTTCATTCCACGGACAAGAGGTTAAGCGTGTTTCTACATTAAATGTTTTATTGTCCTTTGGTTTTGTATACAGCAGATTGAAATAATTCAAGAGCTCTTCTACTCTTACTGCATCAGGAGGAACAGGACTTCCCATATTTATAAATCGTCTGACATTACCGTAAGAAGCTTTGTTTACATTAAGTGAAAACCCTGTTCCGGAAGTTTGATCAGTTTGAATAAATTCATTTTCTACCAATTTAAAATATGTCTCATCATCTGTTATGGTTTTTTCAGATTGATTTTGACCAAAAACATTTGATAAAGAACTTAATCTGGATGGATTTTTACTGGTTGCGAGAGCAGATGGTTTTAAAATTATATGCTGCCATTCATCTGCTTGAATTCCGATTGTAAGAGGCTGATAGTCTTCTAGTGTTACAGTAAGCGAATCATTCAATTTGCCGGTGATAAACCCAAAAGATCCGTTAACTGCACCGGAATTGTAAACTGTTCTAGATGAATGTAGGAATATCTTGGCATAAGGAAGGGGTTGATTCTTTTCATTTACCACTTCTCCTCTAATATAATATTGACTATAAGCAGGAGTAGCAAATAGTATAGAAATCAGATATGGTAATATTTTTTTCAGTTGCATCAGATATTCCAAGTAATTAATTTACGAATATCCATTACCGTTAGTTATTTTAATCAGTTAACTGATAAATCTCTTTTAGATTTCTTGCTATTCCATCATAATCCAGGCCATAACCCAATAAAAATTTATTTGGCACATTGAATCCTATATAATCCAATTTAATTGGGTATTCCAAAGCATCCGGCTTATGAAGCAGTGTTGCAATTTTAACCGATGCGGGTGAAAGATTATTTAAACTAGGTAAAAATTCCTGCATCGTTTTTCCTGTATCTACAATATCTTCAATGATTACAACGTCTCTTCCTGCGATATTCTGATCCAAACCAATTAGGGTAACAACCTGACCTGTACTTTTTGTTCCTTGATAAGATGCTAGTTTAACAAAAGAAACCTCTGCGTCTATTGTAAACTCTTTAAACAAATCAGCTGCAAACATAAAGGAGCCATTCAAAATAACTATGAAAAGGGGACATTTACCTTCATAATCTCTGTTTATCTCCTTACCAATACGTTTAACTTGTTCCTGAATTTCATTTTCTGGAATATAAATTTTAAACTTTTTATCACGAACTTGAATAATAGACATATGCACTTTTATTTGGAAATTATTAATTCTTGACCTATTGTTAATTCTTCTGATTGAAGATTATTCCATTTTTTTATCTGCTCAACACTTACGTTATATTTTTTAGAAATAGAATAAAGACCTTCTTTGGATTTTACTTGATGCTTTGTAGAGTTTTGTCCGTTAATGGTTTGGGGTATTTCTGCATTGGTCTTTAGTTTTATATACGTATTGGGTTTTACTACAGACAACAGATTAAGGCCATTTAACTCTATAAGAGTATTCATCTGAACAGCATTTAGCTGGGCAATACCATGGATGCCTTCGTAAGCAGTAGTCACATAATAATCTCTTTTTGATTCCTTTGGTTTCTTTTCTAAAAAAATCCATTGTTTTTCCTGCAATAAACCATCTGTTTGAAAATCATTGAATTCCAATAAATCACTGAGCGGTATGTCAAAGTTGGATGCTATTGCCAACATCGACACCCCTGCTTCTGCATAGTATGCATTTAGCCCATTGAATTTCGATAGAGAAGGATTTTTACTTTTAAATATCCCGTTGAATTTTTGAATTGATTTTTCAACTATGGACGCAGTATTTTGTTTTTTATTATTAACAGTATCCTGAAATAAATTATCCGACTTCACAACATCAATTGAAAGTTGATTTAAATTAAAATCTTCAATGGTTTTTATTAAAATTTTTGGGTAATTTGGGTTAGTTGCATAACCGGCTTTTTTAAGACCATAAGCCCATGCTTTGTAATCTGTCGGATTTAATTTAAACAGAGCTGTGTAATTGGGTCTGTTTTTTAAAAAATCACTGTGATCTCTGTAACTTTCTTCTGCATTATCATATTTTCTGAAACACTCACCTTTTTCATCATCATCATGATAAACCCTTTCACCCGTCCATGTTTCCTTGCATTTTATACCAAAATGATTATTGGATCTTTTAACAAGATCGCTGTTTCCATTTTCAGTTTCAAGAACACCCTGAGCCAATGTGATATCAGCAGGAACTCCGCTTCTTATCATTTCACTTACAGCAATTTCTCTGTATTTGTCTAAATATTGCTGAACAGTTATTTTCTGTGCAATTGAAGTTACTGTTGAAAATAAAAAAATGAATAATAATTTTATACAGTTCATATTCATGACTTATTTTTTGAGACAAACTATAATTTTCTGATTAAAGTTATTCCATCTCTGATTGTCAGCAAAACTTGTTCTACCCGATTGTCGGCCAATACATGCTTATTAAAAGCTTCCATCGCCAGGGCATTCTTACCCTTGATTTGCTCTTCAAAAACTTGCCCATGAAACAACACATTGTCTGCAAGCATCCAACCACCACTTTTAATATTAGGCAAAGTTAACTCGTAATAATCAATATAACTAACCTTGTCTGCATCAATGAATACAAGGTCCCATTTTTCCTGAAGTTTAGTGAGAATATCCTTTGCACAACCAATATGCTGGCAAATTTTATTTTCCAAACCAGCCTGTTCATAATAGGAGACAGCTTTCAGGGCATCAGCTTCTCTGATTTCGATAGTGTGAACCTTGCCACCTTCCTGTAGACCTTTTGACAAACAAATGGCGCTATACCCTGTAAAAGTACCTATTTCAAGTACATTGAAAGGATGGATCATTCTGCAAATCATTTCCAGAAACTTCCCCTGGACACTGCCACTAAGCATGTGAGAATGAGCATGATTTTGCAAGGTTTCAGTTTCAATCAACTGCAGTAAATGGTCTGTTTCAGAAGAATGAAACAGGGAATAGGATGCTGCATTAGGATTGAGAATATCCATAAAATGTTACACAGATTTTTTTGAAATCATTAACAATCCTACAAAAGTAAAAATGCCATTTATCAGTATGAGCTCATTTCCTATGACATATTCATCAAAAAGAGATTTTGATATTTCAGTAAGTCCCAATTGAATATGCAATTTCTTTTCATACCACTCAGGGCTACTCAAAATATCAATACCCAATGTAATTAGAGGAGAAAGTATACAAACTAACGAAATCAAATTTTCATTAAGCCTTCTTTTTGTCAATATTCCAAATGAGAACAATCCCAATAAAGGACCATAAGTCACTCCTGCAAACTTTAAAATAAAATCAATAATCAGTTTATCATTGATAGCTTTAAATAATAAAATCATTAAAAAAAACAATACAGCAAAACTAAAATGAACTTTTAGTCTTGTTTTTTTATTTTGAGCTTCAGAGTTGCTTGTTTTTCTGATTCCCAGGATATCTATACAAAAACAAGAAGTAAGGGAAGTAATTGCACCATCTACACTTGGAAACAAAGCCGAAACCAAAGCAATTATAAATAAAATAGAAATACCTGAAGGAAATGACCCTTGCAATACAATTGTGGGAAACAGGTCATCGGGAGCTACATTCAAATTTGTCTTTGCAGCATACAGACTTAAAATGCCGCCTAAAAATAAAAACATCAAATTAACGACCATTAAAACAATAGAAAATGAAAGGATATTTTTTTGTGAATCTTTTAGTTTTTCGACACTTATGTTCTTTTGCATCATTTCCTGATCAAGTCCGGTCATTGCAATAGCAATGAACATTCCTCCAATAATATGTTTCATAAAGAATGAACCAGTTTTTACATCCGTGTTGAAAATTCTTGTATATCCTTTTTCATTCAGTATAGTCAATGCCCCTGAGAAATCAGTTCCAAGCCCTTTTATGATTGCAACAATACAAACAACTAACCCCAACAACATGCCGGTGGTTTGTAATGTATCTGTATAAATAATCGTTTTTACACCTCCTTCAAAAGTGTACAACATAATCATCAATAAAATTACAAATGAGGTGACTATAAAGGGAACACCCAACTGATCAAGGATAAAAATCTGCAGAATATTGATAACAAGATAAAGTCTTGCTGTAGCTCCCACTACTCTTGATAAAATAAAAAATGCAGCTCCGATTTTATGAGCACTTATTCCGAATCTTTGTTCAAGATAGGTGTAAATACTCGTTAATTGAAGCTTATAGTAAAGAGGCAATAATACAAAAGCTATTACTAAATAGCCGAGCAAATAACCCAATACAATTTGAAAATAATAAAAATTACTTCCGCCAACTCCGCCAGGTACGCTTACAAAAGTCACTCCGCTTAAAGATGTTCCAATCATCCCAAAAGCAACCAACATCCAGTTACTTTTTTTATTACCAATAAAAAACGACTCATTGTCAGCCCCTCTAGAAGTATACCAAGCAACGCAAAGCAATAAAATAAAATAACCTATTACAAATGAAAAAAGCAAAATGGGGGACATAATAGTTTGGATAATATTTCAACAATATTAACACGGAAATAGAAACAAAATGTAAAAAGCCGGGAAAATTATATAAAATTATTTCTTGCCCTGAAACAATGCAATATTATAACCTGCTCTGATAATAGGTATGGCTCTGTTCAGGTTGTCTTTATAAGGGGAATGAACATCTTTTCCTACATCCCAAAGTATGGAAAAATAATAGTAAGATTTTTGAGCAGGAAAATCTTTTCCATTTGAAATGCCTGCTCCCAATAAAATACTTTTTGACTGGTAAGATTGTTTTTCAGACGAATAATAAGACCCTAGGCCAGGCAAATAATGATTCTTTATCATATTGTATTCATACTGAAGTTGTCCAAACAAAAATTTTGCCGGGAAAACTCTGATAAATGTTGCTGGAGTATACACTGTTTGACGCAATTTATCTCCATCGCTGTATACATTTCTCTGTGAAATATAATTTATGCCAAATGAAAAAGCCAAGTCAAAAAATTTATTAAAACTATAGCCGAAATAAGGACTAACTCCTACAGAAGTTATATTATCTCCAAATGAAAAATTTCCGGTACCTCCGGTAAAACAATTTTCTTTTTTAAAGAATGATTCTCCAATCTCCTCATTTTGTGAAAATGAATTCAAACAAATTAATAAGATGAAACTCAATAAAAGAAAATACTTCATAATTAAAATATTTTTCCAGGATTTAAAATATTGTTAGGATCGAAAATCTTTTTGATTCCACGCATCAATTCAAGCTCAACAGGCGTATATACTATATCCATAAACTCTTTTTGTATAACACCAATTCCGTGTTCGGCGCTGATAGTTCCTCCGAGCGATTTTACTAAAACAAAAAGTGCCTTCAAAGCAGGAATTACTTCTTCATTGTTAAGACTGTAAACACTACCGGGTTTTTTTATTCTGATATGCAAATTGCCATCGCCTGCATGACCATAACAAACTGCATTGAAATTGTACTTTTTTCCTAATTCCTTAACCCCTCTGATCAATTTGGGGAGTTCTGCTCTTGGAACAACGGTATCTTCCTCAATGGTGTATCCATCTATTTTAACGGCTTCAGCGGCTCTTCTTCTCAACTTCCATAATGCTTCTTTTTGAAAAGCATCGTCTGCAAAAAAAACTTCACCACAATCATATTCAGTAAGGAGATTTGCAATGGCCTCCATTTCATTGAATAATGTTTCAGAGTGATTCCCATCAACTTCTATGATTAAATGAGCGGCCATTTCTTCTGTAACCGGAATCATTGTATTATCAAGATATCGACTTACAATTTTCAATGCGTCAATTTCTATAAGTTCTAAAGCGCTGGGTACAAAACCTGCTCTAAAAATAGCACTAACAGCCTCTCCTGCTTTTTCCAAATCATTAAAAGGAACAAGCATCAACAAATCATGTTTGGGATGGGGAATTAACTTCAATACAATTTTTGTCACAAGGCCGAGTGTGCCTTCGCTACCTACCATCAGTTGCGTAAGATTATATCCTGTTGCATTTTTCAAAACATTGGCTCCCGTCCAGATTATTTCTCCTGAAGGCAAAACAACTTCTAAATTCAGCACATAATCTTTCACAACACCATATTTCACTGCTTTTGGACCTCCACTGTTTTCAGCAATATTGCCTCCAATAAAACAACTCCCTTTGCTACTGGGATCTGGCGGATAGAATAATCCTTTTTCTTTCACAGCATTTTGAAGAACTTCTGTAATTACTCCTGGTTCGGTAGTTACCTGAAGATTTCTTTCATCAATTTCTATTATTTTATTCATCCTCTCAAATGAGATCAATACTCCTCCTTTCAAGGGTAATGCACCTCCAGATAGCCCAGTACCAGCTCCCCTTGGCGTAACCGGTATCTTGTAATGATTGCATAATTTCATTACAGCACTAATCTCCAACGATGAAATTGGTTTTATCACTATATCTGGTAAAAAATGAAGATTTTCCGTCTCATCATGAGCATATTTGTTTCTGTTCTCTTCATCAACAAAAACGAATTCTTTTCCCAAAATATTTTTAAGCTCGTCAAGAATATTTTCAAAATAATTCGATATTGACAATGACATTGATTGAATCATGTTTACAAAATTAGGCGATTTTACCCCATCGAGTTTTAACTTTCTGCGATTGCAAATACAATTTTAATGGGAGATTTTTTTCAGATGATAATTCTACATCATTTTGCAAAATTTCAAGAACACTGCCCCTTGCAGCTTCTAGAATATTTTTATCTTCAACGATATTAGCCAATTTGAAAAGCAATGCTCCGCTTTGCCTTGTGCCTTCCATTTCTCCTGGACCCCTGATTTCAAGGTCTTTTTCAGCTATTTTAAATCCATCATTTGTTTCAACCATTATATTCATTCTTTCTTTTGCTTCCTTAGATAACTTTTGTCCTGTGAGTAAGATACAATAGCTTTTATCGGCACCTCTACCCACCCTTCCCCTTAGTTGATGTAACTGGGAAAGACCGAATTTTTCTGCACTTTCAATGACCATAACAGATGCATTGGGAACATTTACCCCTACTTCAATTACGGTAGTTCCAACAAGAATCTGGGTGTCATGCTTTATAAATCTTTGCATGTTGGTTTCTTTTTGATCTGCAGGCTGCTTTCCATGAACCATGCTTATCCAAAATTTTGGTTCAGGGAAAAAAGATTTCACTTCTTCATACCCTTTCATTAAGTTTTCATAATCCAACTTGCTGCTTTCCTCTATCAATGGATAGATTACATAGGCCTGTCTGCCCAATGACAATTCTTCTTTGATAAAATCCATCACCTTGGGTCTTGCACTTTCATTTCTATGAAAAGTAGTAATGGGTTTTCTGCCGGGTGGTAATTCATCTATAACACTATAGTCCAAATCCCCGTATAACGTTAATGCAAGCGTTCGAGGAATGGGGGTAGCTGTCATTACTAAAATATGAGGAGGAAATACGCTTTTCTTCCAAATTTTTGCTCTTTGGGCAACACCAAATTTATGTTGTTCATCTACCACTGCAAACCCCAAATTTTTAAATACTACATTTTCTTCTATAACTGCATGAGTTCCAATTAATATAGAAACATCTCCCTCCTCACAGCCTTTCAAAACTACTTTTCTTTGTTTTGATTTGGTAGACCCTGTTAAAATTTCTACCCGAATAGACAATTCTTTTGTTAAAGAAGCAATTGTTTGAAAATGTTGCTGAGCAAGTATTTCTGTTGGTGCCATCAATACGCTTTGAAAACCGTTATCTGTTGCTAATAACATGCTCAATAGCGCTACCATTGTTTTTCCGCTTCCCACATCTCCCTGCAAAAGTCTGTTCATTTGTTTACCACTTCCCACATCTTTTCTTATTTCTTTCAGAACATTTTTTTGCGCATTTGTCAATTCAAAAGGAAGGTATTTACTATAGAAATCATTAAATACTGTACCGACTTTTTCAAACACAAAACCTTTACTTGAATGTTGTCTATTTAGTTTTATCAATTGAATACTCAATTGAGCCATAAAGAGCTCTTCAAATTTCAATCTTCTCACAGCCATTTGATAATATTGCAATGAGGCGGGAAAATGTATTTGCCTAATTGCATCATATCGGTTGATTAGCTTGTATTTCTCAATTATATATTCAGGCAGATTTTCAGGCAGCTCTTTTTCTGTGATTTTTTTTAAAAGCTCCTGTGTTAATTTGCCAAAGGCCTTGCCATTTAACCCTTTAGATTTTAATTTTTCTGTTGATGGATATATAGGTTCAAGATATGATTTACCCGTAGCATTTTGTGAGTGGTGATTTTCTATATCCGGATGAGCCATTTGAGGCTTCCCCATAAAGAAACTTGGTTTTCCATAAGCTAAATAGTGATGACCTACAACCAATATTTTTTCCATCCAACTAATTCCCTGAAACCAAACCAATTCAACTATTCCCGTATTATCCTGTAAATGCACAATTAATCGCCTGCTTCTTTTTTCTCCAATTAGTTGCATATCAATCAATTTACCCGCAACTTGCGTAAAGTCTGTATCAGCATGAAGTGAAGAAATTGGGTCGATTTTTGTTTTATCGATATGCCTTAATGGGTAATATTCCAGCAAGTCTTTGAAGGTGAATACATTTATTTCCTTTCGCAACAAATCACCTCTTATTGCGCTTACCCCTGTTAAATATTCAATGGGGCTAGATAGTATATTATTAGATGCTGAAATAATTCCGATTTTTGCAAAGATATTTAAGGAAAAAAAATATTTTTAGCAATCTTACCTATGATTTTTCTTGACGTGTCTTTTTTTTGGAGTTTTTTTTGAATTAATTGCAGGGTTATACTCCGGTGTAGGCCCCAATTCCTGGGGAACCAAACCTCTTGGCACTTCATTTCCTATAAGCCTTTCTATTGCGTTGAATTTACTTTGTTCCTTAGGGCTAATCAAAGTATAAGCCGTGCCATCAGCTTTTGCTCGAGCTGTTCTTCCAATTCTATGAACGTAATCTTCGCCGTCATGAGGGACATCAAAATTAATAACCAGATCAATATTGTCTATATCTATTCCTCTACTTAAAATATCTGTAGCAACCAATACCCCCAATCTGCCACTTCTGAACATACTTAACACTTCTTCTCTTTTATCTTGCTCCAAATCACTATGAATCTCATCTGCATTTATTTTCACTCTTTGCAATTCACGAGTGAGTTGTTTAACACTTATCTTACTACTGCAAAAAATCAGCACATTGGTATAATTATTTTCTTGAAGAAGCAGTCTTATAAGTTGAATTTTCTGCGTTTCATAAACAAAAAAAACTTTTTGAATTATTTTTTCAGGAGGTTTACTAATCGCTATATTTATTTCGATTGGTTGATTCAATATTTTTCTAGCAAGTTCTCTTATTTTCATTGGCATAGTTGCAGAGAAAAGAAGATTTTGTCTTTTTGGGGGGAGGTGTTTGATGATGAACATGATATCATCGTTAAAACCCATATCCAGCATTCTATCTGCCTCGTCGAGCACAAGGTATTTTAGTGCCTGTAATTTAACATACCCCATTTTGATATGTGATAACATTTTTCCGGGCGTGCATACCACAATATCAGCTCCTTCACTCAAAGCTTTCTTTTCCTGTACAAAAGCATTTCCATCTCCTCCGCCATATACAGCAATTGAACTGATACCGGTAAAATAAGAAAATCCTTCTAAATGCTGAGAAATTTGAATGGCAAGTTCTCTAGTTGGAACAATCACAAGGGCATTTATGGAGCCGTTATTATTCTCATTTTGAAGAATATTATTGATCAATGGCAGTAAAAAAGCTGCAGTTTTTCCTGTGCCTGTTTGTGCAGATGCAATAATATCTTTACCATTTAAAATATGAGGAATTACTTGCTCCTGTACCGGAGTAGCCGCATCGTAGCCCGCTGCATCAATGCCTTCTAAAAGCCTACTATCAAATCCAAAATCAGTGAATTTCAAAGGATAATTTATTTTAGTGAAGATAGTACATTTTTAGTTTGATTGGTTATCATGTATCTTGCAAACAAAAGCATAACCATGGTAAAAGTTGGTGAATACAATGTATTAAAAGTGCTAAGAACAGTTGATTTTGGTGTTTACCTTGATGATGGTAAGGATGGCATTCTGCTTCCAAAACGTTTTATCTCAACAGATTTAAAAGAAGGAGATGATGTTACGGTTTTTGTTTATCATGATGGAGAGGATCGTTTAATTGCTACCACCCAAGAACCTAAAGGAACCCTAGGAGAAATTGTTAAACTAAATACAGTCAGCGTTACGCCACAAGGCGCCTTTCTTGACTGGGGATTAATGAAAGATATTTTTGTGCCAAAATCACAACAAATTCAAAAAATGATTCCAAATGGATCTTACTTGGTTAAGATTGTGCTTGATGAGCAAACAGGCCGTATTGCAGCTACTGAAAAAATAGATTCTTATCTAAGCAATGAACATTTAACCATAAAAGAATTGGAAGAAGTAAACCTAACTGTATATCGCAGAACTGATATTGGATATATCGTCATTATCAATCACCTGCATACAGGCGTACTTCACTTTAATGAGATTTACAGAAATATAAGCTCCGGCGATGTAATGACAGGATTTATTAAAAAAATATACCCGAGCAGCAACAATATAGATGTATCATTAGGGAAGTCAGGATACAAAAGAGTTGAAGATGAAACTCAAAAAATAATTCGACTTCTAAAAGAAAACAGTGGCTTCCTAGAATTTAATGACAAAAGTCAACCTGATGAAATTTATGAAACATTCCAAATGAGTAAAAAAACTTTTAAAATGACAATTGGAAGTTTATATAAACAAAGAATGATTGAAATAAAAGAAAATGGCATCAAGCTGATTGTATAGATATGAAGGCTACTTTACTAAAAATATTCTATCAGTGCTATTTTTTGAAAATCCTTCAAAATGCCCTCATCTACAAATTCTATATCACCTCCGCTTGTTAAAACTTTTTCAATGATATCATCTACCGCATCTTTGATATAAAAGGCATTCTTCACACTAAAGTCCTTTTTATAAATCACTTCAGGAGTTGAACTTTGCTCAGCAGGATAAATGTAGTTTTTTTCAACAACCAGTAATTTTCCTCTTTTTTGTGTAGCTGATTTCCAAACATTGTTAATTCCAAAGACAAGGCGCTTACTGCTCATTGCGTCATCCAATTGCTTCAAAACATTCACTTGCATCACTTTTTTCCAATCGGCTACAAAGGGCTCCATTATTTCATGTAATTCTACCTCAGTCTTTTCTTCAAAATTTCCATGAATGTAATCAATCACATGTTTACTATTATGTGTGATTGATTTAAAATGACCTATTGTTTTGGCAGTACCCATAACAAATAGAGGCAGTTTATATGCCCTTAAAAGTAAGGTAAGGCCGTTGTCTGTATGTAAGAGAAATTTATTCAATAATAACTCTTTCAATTTTTTTTCGTCACTAAAATTGGCAACCTTTTCGTTGATGTCTTTTTTAAACGCTTCGATATTTTCAGGAACATTCGAAGTTACTTTCACAAAGCTGGATGTGTTGCCTACATATATTTTAGTCCATTTACTACTCAGTACTGCCAAAAGATATTTATGAATTTGTTTCTTGCTGTATATCAAATCTCTGATTTCAAACGATTCATCAATGATTATTCTTTCTTCAACTGGCATATCAAGATAATATACCTTTTCAAGTATCGGAGAAATAAATATGGCGATACTTTTTTTATGCGTATAATAGTTTAATTCATTAAGAACATTTTCAAGTTTTTTTAAAAGTGGAGAAGATTTCTCCGGAGGATATAATTTGAATAATTCTCTTTCAATTCTGGCAACTGCAGTTTTTAATTTATAATCAAGCTCTTTCTTTAAACCTATTTTAGGTTCAAAAGGCATAATCAATGAAATACAGGCAAGATACTTAGGAGATTCCAAGATTTCCAAAAATGGCTCAATCGTTTTTGTTTGCATAAAATGTAGTTTAAAAATGTGCTAAACCCTTGTTTGGTGATTTTCAAGGATTGGATTCGAATTAATGCCGGATCTTTTATTTCCAGTTTTTCTATGAATTAATTATTTTTTAGTCAAAATATTTCGGTTTCAAATTTCCTGTCAGTACCATGCAAATTATCTTCGCTGTCTTTTCTGCCAATATTATTTTGTTCTTCAAGAGTAAGATCATCCGTTCCAACAGTTTGAATCCATTTGTCATTTTTTTTTCTGAAAATCTGAATATTTAAACCCGCTTTGTTTTTAAACATTTGCTCAACAGTTCCGGTTTTATTCCAAAAATGAACTTCTATTTGAACTGGCGAACTCAATAATGTCACTTCAGAAACCAATTTTGAAACAGGCAATAAATTTTTTTTTAGGGAATTTTCATGCCAATCATGTGGACCATCAAAAAATTCAATTTTAAGAAATGGATAGTATCCCGAAAATACCTTCGCAATATTTGATAATGGTGAAAATCCTTCAACTTCTAATATCATAAACTCAATTTATTTTCAATAAAAATTCATACAACTTATAAAGAGAAAATAAAATTCCTTTGGTGATAAACCTCCAAAAAATAACAATAAAAAGTATTGTCAGTAACCAAGATAAAAAAACAACCATACCCGTATGAAAATAAATATTCTGATATGCCTTCATTTTTTACGAAATAAAATTTTTATATCATTGTTTTTCCTTTTAACTGAAATGACATTAAAATAATAGCAATGGCAATTGTTGTATAAAGGGCATTTAACCAAAACAATTCCGATACATAGACAAATTGAACAAGTATCCATAGAAGCAATGCAATTCCTGCTGCTAAAGCATAATTATATCTGAAGGGATGATGTTGCATAATATAAAACAATGCCAACAAATTAATTAACCCGACAAATAATACGATGAGGAAACCCGGAAACTGAAAGTCTCCAAAATTTGTATTTTTCAAAACACCCACTGATAAATTCAAAACACTTCCATCTGGAATACTCATCAGTAAAAGCCCCGAAATCAAAGCTGTTAATGTAACAAATGCAATTAAAATCAGAAGAAAATATTTCATCTTGTGTTACTGGTTTGTTTAAATGTTTTAATTATTTATACCCACCTATTAAACTGTCAAAAATTAGTTAAATCAGTAAATGTGGATGGTTGAATTTTATTTCCGGCTATAGATTCCTGTAAGTTGACCAAATGCAATAATCTTATCGGACATAGCTCTTTCCAATTCAACTTTTTTGGTATTTTCTGGCAATTGAAGTAAGTCATTCAATGCATAGATTTTAAAAAGATAATGATGTGTTCCGCTTAGAGGACAAGGACCACAATAGAATTTTCTGCTGAAATCATTTACTCCGTTCTTTCCTTTTAACGTATTTTCTTGTATATGATGGGTAACCGGAATATTCCAAACCAACCAATGAACCCAAGTGTTTATAGGGGCATCAGGATCTTCCACTATTATTGCTAAACATTTGGCCTCCTTAGGAATATTATCTAAATCAAAAGGAGGACTTTGATTTAATCCATCACAAGTGTATTTAATAGGAATGACATCATTGTCCTTAAAAGCAGGGCTGGATAATCTCATCAATCTTATCTCTACCTCTTGTTCAATATGAATCATTTGAATACTATTTTAAAATTGTTTGAAATATTTATTAAGTCATTCATCAACTTCCTCTTTTTTTTGATATTGATCGTTTTCAATAATCAAATCTTGTCCGTTTATATTTACTATGTCTATCAAATCAAAAACTTCATTTCCGGCAATTTCACTATCAGGAATTACATCAGGATTAAACTCTGGATTGCATTCAGGCATATCATATTTTTTGATTCCCTTTTTGGCATCTTTTGTTTTATTAGATTTCATTTTTAATCATTGAGAGTACCTAACAAAATAAACCAAACAAAAAACAAGAATAAATGAAGGTTGTCAGAATTATTTATAATTATAATCACTCAGTCATAAATAAAACTGCTTTTGATATCAGTCAATTTAAAATCTGATTCAGGTCATTTAATAACGATGGTAATTTTTGTTATTTTGAAACATCGATATTTTTTAACAACAAAATCTTTATAAAATGAAAACTGATATTGAAATTCAAAAAGATGTTACTGAGCAATTGAGGTGGGAACCGTTTCTAAATTCTTCTCAAATAGGTGTTTCTGTAAAGAATGGAATAGTAACTCTTTCTGGTCAGGTAGATACTTATTCCAAAAAAGTACTTGCAGAAAAAACAGTAAAAAAAGTTTCCGGTGTGAAGGCTATTGCCGAAGACATTCAGGTTGGAATTTCTCCAGCTTACAAAAAAACAGACGCTGAAATTGCCGAAGCGATTATTAATGCATTGAAATGGCATACCATGATCCCTGAAGATAAGGTTAAAGTTAGTGTTGAAGATGGAAATGTGAAATTAGAAGGTGAGGTAGAATGGGAATATCAAAGAAACCAAGCTAAAACATCAGTTGAGAATTTAGCAGGAGTAAAGTTTGTCAGTAATTTAATTGCAGTAAAGCCAAAAGTAACACCTTATGAGCTACAATTAAAAATTAATGCGAGTTTCCAGAGGAGTGCAAATATTGATGCAGCAAAGATTTCTGCGGATGTTATTGGAAGTAAAGTAATAATAAGAGGCAAGGTTCGTTCGTTTGCCGAAAAAGAAGATGCAGAAAATGCTGTCTGGTCTGCACCTGGAGTTACAACTGTAGAAAATAAATTGGTTATTGAAGAGCCGGAATATGCTTTTGAAGATTAATAATATTATTGCCCTATAATGAAGACTACCATTGTTGTTTGTTCACTGCCTTGTTGAAAAATGAGGCAGTTTTTTTTATTTTTTAAGCATTTCAGAAAGGAATGCATTGCAATAAAATTTCACATCTACAAATTCTTTTTCAATATGTTTTACACGTTGTGTTAAGTTGACTTGCTTTTTTTCTATTGAGCCTGCAATTTCTTGATCCGGAATAAATTTATTTTCTTTCAAAAGTAATTTTTCTTGAGAAGTTATTTCATTTTGCAACAAATGCATCTTATCAGTTACTTTATCAATCAATAACTGGTGTACTTCAACTTTTGCGGCAATATCTACAATAGAGTTTCTACTAATGATTAATCTTAAACTTTTTTCAAGTTCCAAAATATCATTCAGATGAAATGACAATGATCTTTCCCAGCCATTTAATTCATTGTAGTAATGCTTCGCAATTGTAATAGACATAATTCTTTCAATTTAGTATTAAACAAGTGGAATGAAAATATAGCTTTAATAACAAAGCAATAATGACTTATATCAAGACAATTAAGTAAATAGTCATACTACAAAGAGAATTTTCAGAGTAACTTAAATTAAAAAATGAAAGCCCTAATAAAAAATTATACTGATAGTCATATATATCCAGGTGAATTCATTACAACAATTTCGCAGGATGAAATAAAAAAGAAAAGTATAAAAAACAAGAAGAAAATTCCGCTAGTAAATTTTACTGAAATGCCGGAGTTATTAAAAATAGAAATAGCACTGCCAGGTATCGAAAAACAAGACATAGTTGTGGAAAGTGAGCAAAATATACTTTCCGTATTCGCAATTCATAAAAAAATAGATAAAAGCACTGAAGAGATTGTAACTATTCGTGAATTTGATTATGAAATATTTGAAAGAAAAATTCCACTTCCAAAAAATGCAGATATATCTTTTATTCATGCAGAATATAGTCATGGAATATTAAAAATGCATATTCCAAAAACAAATAAAAATGAAAAAAATCCACCTTCAAAAATTGTAGTTTATTAAATATATCTAATGGCATTTCAATTCAGTTTTCCATATACTGTTGACGCAAATTATAACAAAAAGATAGCTTACTTCTGCATGGAATTCGGCATAGACCAAGCATTGAAAACTTATGCCGGAGGATTAGGTTTTCTTGCGGGTTCGCATATGAAAAGCGCCTTTGAACTTAAACAACATTTGATAGGAATCGGAATATTATGGAAATATGGGTATTACAATCAACGAAGAAAGCCGGATCAAACAATGGATGTTGTTTTTGAAGAAAAAAAATATGAATTTCTTCAGCCAACAGATATAAAATTTTCCATTAAAATTGCCAAACAAGATGTATGGGTAACCGCTTATTATTTAAAAACAGAAATATTTAATACTGCTCCAATATTCTTTTTAACTACAGATTTGCCTGAGAATGACTACTTAGCAAAAACGACTGTTCACAAATTATACGATTCAAATCCAGAAACAAAAAGCGCTGCCGCTATATTATTAGGAGAAGGCGGAGTGAAATTATTAGAGCAATTAAATTGGGAGCCCGAAATTTATCACCTTAACGAATCGCATGCGCTTCCATTGGGGTTTTATTTATACAAAAAATACAAGAATATTAATGAGGTAAGAAAACGTTTAGTTTATACAAATCATACCCCAGAGGAATCCGGCAATCAAATATCAAGCCTTCCATTTCTTGATAAAATGAGCTTTTTCTGTGATTTACCACAAGCAGAAATAAAATCAATTATGAAATCAGAATCAGAAGAAATGAATCATACGTTGGTGGCATTGAGACTTTCCGGAAAAGCAAATGCTGTTTCAAAATTGCATAAAAATACTTTATGCAAAGCATGGGGAGTAAACGATGGGATATGCGAAATTGACTCCATTACAAATGCCCAAAATTTTGAATTTTGGAACGATAAAGAATTGTATGATTGTTTAAAAATAAATGATATTGAAAGGATACGTGTAAAAAAATTAATGCGAAAAAAGGAGCTTTTTGAAATAATAGCCGATCAATGCGGAAAAATTTTTAACGAAAATATCTGCACTTTAGTTTTTGCGAAAAGATTTGCAGAATATAAAAGACCTGATATATTTTTTCACGATTTGGTACGTTTTGAAAAATTAGTATCTGATAAAGAAAAACCAATTCAAATAATATGGGCTGGAAAGCCATATCCGATGGATTTTTATGGTATTGGAGTATTTGATAAAATTGTAGATCTCTGTAAAAATCATAGCAATTGTTCTATAATTACAGGATATGAAATAAACCTATCAAAAATATTAAAAAGAGGAGCGGATATTTGGTTAAATGTACCTCGTTTAACACATGAAGCTTCTGGCACAAGCGGCATGTCTGCTGCAATGAATGGTGCAGTAAACGTAGGAATTCCAGATGGTTGGTTTCCTGAATTTGCAAAAGATAAAATAAATGCATTTGTGGTTCCTCCAGCTGATATTAATCTGCCAATTCATATACAAGACGATTTGGACTCAGCCAATTTATACCATTTACTTGAATCAGATATATTGCCTACTTATTATCAGTTTAATAGCAGGTGGAATGAAATTGTAAGAAACGGCTTGAACGATATAATACCTTACTTCGACAGCAACAGACTTGCAAAAGAGTACTATGATAAAATGTACAACATGGCTACATGAATAAAAGCGAATACAAAAAAAATAATTTAGTAGAACTAATAAATGGCGGGAATGATTATTTTGAGCAGCTTAAAAGACTGATTGATCAATCAAAAGAAAGTATTTACATTCAGGTTTATATTTTTTCAAATGATGAAACAGGGAACAGTATTGCCTCATCTCTTATCAAAGCATCTAAAAGAAACATATCGGTGTATTTATTGGTAGATGGTATTGCGTCAAAAAGTCTTTCCAAACATTTTATCAGAAAATTAATTCTTGCAGGAATTCATTTTAGGTTTTTTAACCCTGTATTAAATTTTAAACAATTTTATCCAGGAAGAAGAATGCACCAGAAAGTAATAGTAATAGATGATAAAACAGCCCTTGTTGGGGGATTGAACATTGCAGACAAATACAATGACACCTTGAATGGACAAGCATGGCTAGACTTTGCTGTACTAGTAATTGGCGACATTGCAAAGGATCTAGGATATTACTGTAGAAATTTCTGGAAAGACACCCAAAAAGTTACTGAATTAAATAGGCTATCAACCAATTACATTCCAATTGATAATTTAAAAGGGCAATCGTGTGAAGTCAGAGTAAGAACCAATGACTGGATATGGCATAAAAATGAAGTTTCAACCTCCTATATTGAATTATTTCAGTCAGCTCAAAAAAGTATCACTATTCTATGTAGTTATTTTATACCTGGAAAAGTATTCAGAAGATTAATCAAAAATGCTGCTGAAAGAGGGGTTACAATAACCGTAATAACAACTGGCATTTCCGATGTATTTATTGCAAAATACGCAGAAAGATGGCTGTATGACTGGCTGCTGAGACACAAGATTATTCTGTATGAATATCAAAAAAATATTCTTCACGGCAAGATTTCTATATGTGATTCAAGCTGGCTGACAATCGGATCTTATAACATCAATGACATAAGCGCCTATGCAAGCATTGAATTAAACTTAGACATAAAAAGCGACGAGTTTGTACAGAAAACATTTCAAAAAATAAATTCAATCATTGAAAAAGAGTGTAAACAAATAACAAAAGAAATTCATTGCAAAAGAAAAAATGTTATTAGGCAATTTAACAGATGGTTGTCATATCAATTTATAAGGGTTGTTTTTATCATGTTTACATTCTACTTTAAAAGAAAAGCCTAATTACCTTCAATCCTTTTGATAAGAGATTGAATGCCAAACATTGTAAAGCTCGAAAATCTTCCTTTTTGTATTAATAACTTTTCATTGTTGATATGAGAGAGATAATAATGAAACACGAATTTATTTTGATAATTTGTCCAACCATTTATTTGTCCAAATCTAAGATCGTTGAAAATCAGTGTGTCATTGATCTGCGAAACCGTATAAAAACCCTTAGAAAATCTTTTAAGCCTTTGTAGGTTTTCATGGTCTGAGATTTCAGTTAAGAGAAAATCATTTCTTGGAAAATAATGAAATTTTAAGGATCGGGTTTTATCGAAAATAGAATAATATCCAATATTGAAGCCAGAAGAATCACCTGCAACTACGAACCAAAGCCAATTTTGAATTGGTGCTGGTGTAAAAAAAAATTGGGAATGATTTATTTTCTGTCTTGAAAATTCTTCCTGAATTTTTTGGGAAATTACAATTTTGTTGATGCAGCAATATGATAGATATAGAAACGGAATAATTATTCCTATTTTCCACCATTGTACTCTTTTACGATGATATCTGTTCAGGAAAATCAGCATCAGAAAAGCTACACCTAACGGAATTGAAAAGAAAGGATCCACTACATATATCACATTGAAGGAAAAACGGTCATGAGCAAATGGCTCAAACCACCCTATTCCGTAATTATTGAATGCATCAATGAATAAATGAACTGACACTTCTATAGTAAAAAAAATGAACCATTTATTAAATGAAATATCTCGTGGCTTATGGATGTGATAAGCAAATGAAGACAGCAATGGAACTATTAGCACCAAAAAAAATAGAGAATGAGTAAATCCTCTGTGGGCCAATAAAGCTTCCGAAGTAGTTAACCAAAAAGAAGAAATGAAATCAATATCAGGTATGCTTTGAGCAAAAGCCCCCCACCACATTGCTTTTTTACCAAATCCTTTTTCAAAAAAAGCCTCTCCAATACATGCTCCTAGAGCAATGTGAGTTAATGAGTCCACACCGTTTTAGCTATTTATTTGTTATGAGCAATAAATAAGGGAAGTTTCAATTCTTTGATTAGAGCATCTGCCATACTTGATTTAAACCACCTTGACAACATCGTTCTTCTGTAAGCACCTAATATAGCAATTACATTACTATCTTCATCTTTTAAATGATTAACGATTTCAATTTCTGGTAAACCCTTTAAAACAGTGTACTTTATATTTTCAAAATGACGTTTCAAAAAATCTTTCAATAATTGATAATCTGGAATATGAAGTGAGCTGTCCATATTTTTAATACAAATCAATTCAACAGGTAAACTTTTGTATTGGGGAAACAAATAGTTGAACATTTTTATTGCATAAATTGAAGTATTAGTTCCGTCATACAACAAAATCAATTTTTCAATTTTTCTATAAATTTCAGGAACTAAAAAAACGGGCGCCTGGGTGTTACTAAGTAAATCTCTAATAAATCTCGTAGGATATTCTTCATCATAATGTGTAAACGATTCTGTATGATTAATAATCAATAAATCAGCAAAAATTGTTTCATGCAACAAATCTTGTAATGCCACATTTTTATCGTGATGTATATTACAGTTTACTCCTGATTTTCTGCACATATTTTCAAATTTATTAGCAGAAATCATTCTTGATTGATTGTCTTTTTCTTTCAGTAATCTTAGCTTTTGCTCCGATACTCCATGATCCAAGACCAAATCATATATTTTAAAACTCGTGTAGGTTCTATCGTCTAAAAAAACGCCTGTAATCTTTGAATCTGTAATTTTAGCAATGTCTATTGCATAGTCGCCCGTGCTTTCTGAATATTTAAGCCCATCAAATGCAGCTATTATCTTATTCATACAATTATTATTTATGGGCAATAAATACAGGTATTTTATGTTCCTTAATTATATCGAGAACAAAACTCTTTCTAAACAAGGAGGAAACTGCTGATCTACTGAATGAACCACTTATCAAGAGAGAAGATTTTTTATCTGCAATCCATTTTGAGAAATATTTCCTTGGATCCATGTCAAGTTTTGAAATAGTAAGATCCTTTATGTGTCTTGTTAAGTATTCTTCGATGTATGGTTCCTTAGGAATATCATTTCCATTCTCTGTAGTTACATAAATCAACATTGTATTGCACTCAGACAATTCAGGTAATAAATAGACAAATTGTTTGATTGCAAATACCGATGATTCGGAACCATCATAAGAAAGGATGATATTGGAAGGAAAGGTATAATGATCTGGAACTACTATGGCCGGACATTCAATGTCATGCAATGCATCCCTAAGATATATATTGGGATCTCCTGAACCCATATTTTCATAAAATGACTGGCCACTTATAATCATTAAATCAGCAAACCTGGTCTCCTTTTTCAATTCAGGCATAGCTAGATCAGTAAAGTCTTTACGTACTCTAAACTCTATTTGATTTCTTTTGCACAACTCTTCAAATTTTTCAATATTTTTATCAATAACTTCTTTATCTGATTCTTCCAGGGCAGGAACAAATAATGGACCTCCCATTCCATCAGCATAACTCCAAACATTTGCATAACTAATCTGAGGAAGAAAAACACCCGTTAATAATATTGGATTTTTCTCATGTAATTTTTTAGCGAAATCAAAAGCAGATTCAGAAAAATGAATTCCGTCAAATGGCAGTAATATTTTTTTCATGGTTTACCTTTTTTTAGTGGTTTTTTCTGTTATAGTATTTTCGAAAATCAATATGTATTTTTTCAAAATAGACTCTATAATTAATTTTTTTATTTATAAAAAGAAAGAAAATCAAACATCTTTCAAGAAAAGAATTGAAACAAACATATCTAAGTTATTTTTTAAAGTCAATGACTTCAATCAATGAATCATTGACTCTCATCACTTTCGCAGAATAACAGAAAATCAAATTTTGTATTAACTGAAAAAATTTAACTTAATAAATAAAATTTATGAAGGTGTTGTTTTATAGTAGTCATACATTTGAAATGAAATTTATTAAAAAAGCAAATAGCCAATCAATTGAAATATCTTATTGCGAAAAAAGTCTTTCTGAAAAAACCGCCATTTTAGCAAAAGGATTCCATGCCATTTCAATTTTCACATCTGATGATGCAAGTGCCGAAGTATTGAATAAACTATCAAAAATTGGTATTAATTACATTGCCATAAGGGCTTCAGGATATGATAATATTGATTTAAATGCTGCAGAAAGATTGGGCATTAAAGTAGCAAATGTTCCAAAATATTCCCCAAATGCAATTGCAGAGCATGCTGTAGCATTGATGCTTGTCCTTAACAGAAAAGTATCTATTGCAGACAAACTAGTTCATCAATATAATTTCAAAATTGACAGACTAATAGGGTTTGATATGAGCAATAAAACTGTAGGAATTATAGGGACAGGAAATATTGGCAGCGTTGTGAGTAGAATTCTCTCCGGTTTTGGGTGTAATCTTATAGGATTTGACATCAAAAAAAATAAATACTTAGAAAATCAATTCAATTTAAAATATACATCACTAGAAAATATTTATAAAGAATCTGATATTATCAGCATACATATCCCATTAAATAAAGAGACTAAATATATCATCAATGAAGATAGTTTATCACTGATGAAAAAAGAAGCAATGATTATTAATACTTCCAGAGGTGCGATAGTAAATACGAAAGATCTTATTAAATATTTACAGAAAGGAGAGATAGGGTATTATGGTGCAGATGTATATGAGAATGAAAAAGATATTTTCTTTCAAGATCTATCATCAAAAAAAATAAAAGATAGTTTACTAATTAAATTGTTATCATTCGAAAACGTATTAATCACGCCACATCAGGCTTTTGCAACAACAGAGGCTCTTGAAAAAATTGCTGAGATAAACATCAGTAACCTACAATGTTGGGACAAGAATCAGCATTGCGAAAACGAAATTCAATAACTAAGATTCATAGAAAGAGTATGAATAATTCAATTTTATTAAAATCATTTTTTGCTGAGGTTGGAAGCTTAAGCAAATTCAGCGGAAAATTTCTTAGCAGGTTTTTTATACCTCCCTATGAAATAAACGAATTGTTTAAACAATGTTATGTAATTGGATATAAATCACTGCCCCTTGTAGGACTTACCGGTTTTATCATGGGATTGGTATTAACAATGCAATTGAGGCCGTTTATGATTGACTATGGGGTTGAATCACAATTGCCTGCTATTGTAGGCATAGCTATAATACGTGAAATTGGACCAGTGATAACATCTTTGATTTTTGCAGGAAAAATAGGTTCTAGTATTGGAGCAGAATTAGGATCAATGAAAGTAACAGAGCAAATAGATGCAATGGAAGTTAGTGGTACAAACCCCTTTAAGTATCTCGTGGTTTCAAGAGTTATGGCAGCAACACTCATGTTACCTGTTCTCGCTATTTTAAGTGATGCCATTTCTTTGTATGGTTCATACTTAGGAGTCAATATAAAAGGAGATACAAACTTCAATTTTTTCTGGATTCAAGTATTTGATTCATTAGAATTCAGGGATGTTTTACCTGCATTTATAAAAACATATTTTTTTGGATTTGCAGTAGGTATCATTGGATGTTACAAAGGTTATTATAGCAGCAAAGGAACTGAAGGCGTTGGTAAAAGCGCAAATTCAGCGGTTGTAGTTTCTTCCATTATGATCTTTATTCTTGATTTGCTTGCAGTGCAAATAACAGAACTGTTGGGTTTTAATTAGTAATAACAATAATAATGTCAGAAGTTAATAAAAATGAATACAACCATGTAAGTGAGGAAACAACAGTTTTGGAAATCAACCATCTTTATAAATCATTTGGAAATAACCACGTATTGATTGATTTCAATTTAACTCTATCGAAAGGACAAAATATAGTTGTTCTTGGAAAATCAGGCTCTGGAAAATCGGTATTAATAAAATGTATTATTGGATTATTAAAATTTGACAAAGGATCAATAAGGATTTTCAGCAAAGAAATACGCAATTTAAATGCTACTGCTTTAGATAAGATAAGAGCAAAAGTTGGCTTTCTTTTTCAGAGTAATGCATTGTATGATTCTATGACTGTCAGAGAAAATTTAGAATTTCCATTGAGAAGACATTGGATAAAATTATCTCAGGAAAAAATAAACGAAATGGTTAGTCAGGCATTAACGGATGTTGGGCTTGTCCACACCATAGATATGATGCCTGTTGAGCTTTCAGGTGGAATGAGAAAAAGAATTGCAATAGCAAGAACACTTATTCTTAAACCTGACATTATCCTATATGACGAACCTACTACAGGCCTTGATCCAATAACAGGAAGGGAAATAATAAATTTAATGATTGAGATTAAAACGAAGTACAATACTGCCTCGCTAATTATCTCACATGACATGAACTGTGTTAAATCTGCCAGCGACTTAATAATAATTCTTTTGGAAGGAAAATGCTATGCAACAGGTAATTATCAGGAATTAAAATCAAATGCTGATCCAAAAGTCAAACAGTTTTTTGAATAAATAGAATAAACATGGGGAAACAAATATTCAATAACATCAAATTAGGGATTTTCATACTAGCGAGTTTGGCATTTCTTATACTGCTATTCTACATGATTGGTAAAAACAGAAACTTTTTTGGGTCAAATTTCACGCTTAAATCAAGGTTTGAAAATGTACAAGGTTTAAAAATCGGAAATAATGTAAGATATGCGGGTATTGACATAGGGTCTGTAAATAAAATTGAAGTGTTGAATGACACAGTTTTGGAAGTGGAAATAATCATTGAAAATAAAATGAAAAAAATCATTCGAAATAATTCTATTGTTTCTATTGGCACTGATGGATTAGTAGGAAATAAAGTTGTTAATATTACTTCTACAAAACTTAATGCGCCGCTTGTAAAAGAAGATGATATCTTAAGTTCCAGAAGACCCATAGATACTGATGATTTACTCAGAACGTTTTCAAAAACAAATAATGACATTTACCTTATCGCTAAGAACTTAAAAAAAACAACTTTTGATTTTAACCAAAGCAACATTCTATGGAAATTGCTCAATGATAACAGCATTGTAGAAAATATTCATTTGAGTTTATCAAATTTACATTCGGCGAGTATAGAAATTAACAACATTGTAAAAAATGCAAATTCCATAATGGATCACATTAAATCGGGCAATGGTTCAATTGGAACAATTTTATATGATACAGCGTTTACACTTTCAATAAAAAACACTTTAAATAATGTAAATAATATCAGCAATTCTGCTATTAAATTGTCTGATGAAGCCAAAGAGACAATTAAAAATATTAACTATGAACTAATGAAGGGTGATGGTGCATTCAATAAGCTGCTAAAAGACAGTATAACAGGCGTAACAATAACCAGCTCAATAAAGAATATTGAAAATGGCACAAGGGCATTCAATTTAAATATGGAAGCATTAAAACACAGCTTTTTATTTCGTGGGTACTTTAAAAAAAGTAGTAAAAAAAATTAAAAAGCTAAACTCGATAATTTATATGCAGCTGCTTAATCTTGTTCAAATTAAAATAGAATCATTTTATTTACTGATTATAGTCATTTTTTCAAGGTACATAAACATATACTTTTGATTCAGGTTTTTCATAGGATATTGGATAATAGATACGAGCCGGATTTCTATCCGGCTTTCATTTTTTTAAAAAGTATTACAATTGATATCATTTACCCTGATGTAATCGATCATTATAAAGATTCTACAACGAATGTATTTTGTAATGGAAATTAATTAATCATTTAAAAATTTAAAATCATGGAAAATACTACAAGAATTTTAGTAGGTGTTGGTGCAGGATTAGCAACGGGTATTTTATTAGGCGTATTATTTGCGCCAAACAAAGGAACTGAAACCAGAAAAAAAATAAAAGATGCTGGGAATAAGCTTTCAGACAATGTAAAGCAAACAATACAAAGAGGCAAAGATGGTTTATACTCTTTTAAAGAAGGAATAAAGGAAAGATTAGATTCCATAAATGAGTCTGCGGAAGATTATATTTAATTAATTAAAACAACTAGATGATAAACACATCTGAATCGTTTAACAAACTGATCAAAGACTCCATAGACTACGTTGAAACTAGTTTCTCATCTATTAAATTGGAAGCCGCAGAAAAATCAATTTCGTTGATTTGCAGCTTATTTTCGATTATTGCCGTGTGTTTTATTTTTATAATTGCTTCGTTTTTTTTCGGAATTTCTATCGCATTGATATTGTCTTCTTATTTAGGTTCTACTATAGTTGGATTTATAATTGTTGGAGTGTTTTATTTGATTGTTGGACTTGTATTTTGGATAAAAAAAGAGAGGCTTATCAAAATGCCATTAATGGAATTTATTTTATCACATTTATTTAAAAAATATTGAGTGAAGAAATTTAATTACATCAATCAACTAAGCGAAGAAAGAAACAAACTACTAAATAGGAAAAAAGAATTGGAATGCATAATTGTCAATGATTGGAATGAATTAAAAAAAAGCATTTCTCCTAAAAACTTAAAAGAACAATTTCTATTCAAGATTTTTTCTGAAATAAGAAACCAACCTGGATTTGGTTTGAGTATATTATCTGATTTGAAAATTACCTTATTGAATATTTTTAAAAATAAGATTAAGAATGTTAATATGGTTATTCAAAAATGGATACACAGAAAGTTTTTTTACCAAAAGAAGTAATTCTCCAATTTTAAAAAATAAATAAAATGAGTATAATAAAAGTATTAGAAGTGATGGCCAATTCTACTAAGAGTTGGGAAGATGCCGCACAAAATGCGATTACACATGCATCAAAAACCTTACACAACATCCGTTCAATTTGGATAGAAGACCAAAGTGCTATTGTTCACAACAATAAAATAACAGAATACAGGGTTTCGGTTAAACTCAGTTTTGAAATTGATTTAACCGAAAAACAATAACGTAAACATATTTTTTATACGCGTTTTTGAAACAACCATGATAAATAAAAGAAATTTCCTAGTAATAGTTATTTTGATTATTGAGTTCTCCTGCAATACTTCAATCATAACTCATTCGTGGAAATCAAACTTGCAAAATAAAAGCAAAATCAATAAAATCATGGTTGTTTCTTTTGTTAAGCCCAACAATCATTCGCTTAGAGAAAATATGGAAAATCATCTCACTTCAGATCTTATTGAAAAGGGATTTGAAGCCATTTCAAGTATGCAAATATTTGGTCCAAATTCCTTCCAGAATGAAAACGAAGATTCTGTAATAAATAAACTAAAGGAAAGTGGAATAGATGCAGTTCTAACAATTGTATTATTAAACAAAGAGAAAGATAAACATTATATACCCGGAAGAGTTTATTATTCTCCTTACTATATTTATCATAGAAGATTCTGGGGATACTATACCACTATATATGACCGAGTTTATGAACCAGGTTATTATTCAGAAAGCACCAAATACTTTTGGGAAAGTAATCTATATGGGATAGAAAACAAACAACTATTGTATTCGGTTCAAACCAAAACATTTAACCCAGCATCCACTGATCAACTTGCACATGAATATGGAAAATTGATTTGTAATGATTTGATTAAAAATGGATTAGAACCTAGCAACTAATCATGGTTCCTCAACCTGCTTTTAAATAGTTTTTCAAATTTTTCTATTTTGGGCTGAATAACCATTCTGCAATAGGGCTTCTCCTTATTAAGCATATAATAATCTTGGTGTTCGTCCTCAGCTCTATAAAAAACTGTAAACTTTTCCAATGAAGTAACAACAGGCATATCAAATACTTTTTCTGCATTCAATTGGTCAATTATCTGCCCTGCTAATTTTTGTTGGTAGTCGTTTCTATAAAAAATAACTGATCTGTATTGCGTCCCGACATCCCCACCCTGTCTGTTAATAGTAGTTGGGTCATGAACAGTAAAAAAAACCTTTAAAATATTCATAACATCCATTTTACTAGTATTAAAGACAATCTGCACAACTTCAGCATGTCCAGTATTACCAGTGCAAACTTCATGATAAGTTGGATTCTTTAAATTTCCGCCTGCAAATCCAGATTCAACTGAGATTACTCCTTCCAGCATTTCATAAACAGCTTCTACACACCAATAACAACCGCCGCCTAACGTAATGGTATCAAGAGGAAGATTCTTGTTACTAACTTTCATTTCGGTTTTTACATTATTAAGTTCTTTTTGTTGATTAGATGCTTTTTGAGCACAGCTTCCCAATGAAATCAAGTAGCACATTAAAAATGAAAAATATAGTCTCATGTTTTTGTTTTTTAATAAAATTAACGGTATTGAAAATAAATATTTTATTGTCAATTTACTTGATAACTTGAATTTATAGAATATTTTCGTACAATCATCATAGCTAATTTGGCAAATCTGTTAAATTGTAATTTTGAGAACTTCATCATAAAAAGCAAACAAAAAAAATAATTTTTGAGTACTATTTATTTAATAACGCCTCCCTTTACACAATTGAATACGCCCTATCCTGCTACGGCTTATTTAAAGGGCTTTTTAAATACAAAGCAGATTTCATCTTTTCAAAGCGATCTTGGAATTGAAGTTACGCTTTCTATTTTCAGTAAGTCGGGCTTGGATAAAATATTTTCAGCGTGCGCTGATTCAAATGATGAATCATGGAAAAATATTTCTGAAAACTCAAAAAGAATTATTTCTTTAAAAAATGAATATATAGAATCTATTGATGCGGTAATTTCTTTTTTACAAGGCCATCAGCCTACATTGGCTTATCAGATAGCAAGCAGACATTTTCTTCCTGAAGCCAGCAGATTTTTGCAAATAGATGATTTAAGTTGGGCTTTCGGGAATATGGGGACAACTGATAAAGCTAAACATATTGCTACTTTATTTTTGGAAGATATTAGCGATTTGATAAAAGAATGTGTTGATGATAAATTTGGATTTAGCAGGTATGCAGAAAAGTTAGGGAGAAGCGCCAATAGTTTTGATGAGATATATCGCTCTCTTGCAATGCCATTGAGTTTTACTGATCAATTCCTAATTGATATTTTAAGTGAAAGAATAGAAAAAATCAATCCATCAATAGTTGCACTTTCTGTTCCTTTTCCAGGAAATTTATTTTCAGCTTTCCGTTGTGCACAGTTCATTAAGAAAAATTATCCTTCTATAAAAATAATGATGGGCGGAGGTTTTGCAAATACAGAGCTCAGAAGCTTGAAAGAACCCAGGGTTTTTGAATTCTTTGACTTTATAACACTAGATGATGGAGAGGCTCCTATTGAAAATCTAATTGCATTTATTGAAGGAAAAAAAACAAAAGAAGATTTAATCAGAACCTACCTTTTAGAAAATGGGACAGTTACATATAATAACAATCCTTTTTTAAAAGATTATAAACAAGCCAACACCGGAACACCTGACTACACTGATCTATTTCTTGATAAATATATACAAGCCATTGAGATCATCAATCCTATGCACAGTCTTTGGAGCAATGGAAGATGGAATAAACTAACGATGGCGCATGGGTGCTATTGGGGCAAATGCACATTCTGTGATATCAGCCTAAATTATATCCAACATTACGAACCATTAACTGCAAGCATGATTTGCGATAGGATGCAAGAGCAAATAGAAAAAACAGGTGAAACAGGATTTCACTTTGTGGATGAAGCCGCTCCTCCTTCACTTATGAGAGCTGTGGCAATAGAAATTGTCAAAAGAAAAATGATTGTAAGTTGGTGGACAAATATTCGTTTTGAAAAAGCATTTTCAAGAGACCTTTGTCTTTTACTTAAAGCGAGTGGATGTATTGGTGTTTCTGGTGGACTTGAAGTAGCAAGCGATCGCCTATTGGAATTGATTAATAAAGGAATTACAGTCGAACAAGTAGCAAAAGTTAACAGAAATTTTACTGAAGCCGGCATCATGGTTCATGCATATCTTATGTATGGATTCCCCACTCAAACCGCTCAAGAAACCATCGATAGTCTTGAAATGGTAAGACAACTTTTCAAAGCCGGGGTGATGAAATCAGCTTATTGGCATCAGTTTGCTATGACAGCTCACAGTCCTGTAGGATTAGATCCCGAAAAATTTGGAGTAAAAAAAGCAAAAGAAGTCGAAATCAGTTTTGCAGATAATGACATAGAGCATATCGATGAAAGCGGAACAACCCATGATTTGTTTTCAGATGGATTAAAAAAATCTTTGTTTAACTATATGCAGGAGATTGGGCTTGATGAACCACTATATAAATGGTTTGATATGAAAGTACCCAAAACCATTATCAATAAAGATCACATCATCAATATTTTGTCTGAGGAAGAACTTCTTAAACAAAAACCTGACACAAAAGTTGTTTTCATTGGAACAAAGCCATCCATAGAATTTATTACAAAATCTAAAAAAGGAAATCAATGGGAGTTGGCTCAATTGACATTCGAAACAAGAAAAAATACCATTACAATCAAAGTGGATAAAGAGCAAGGGAAATGGCTGCATTACCTTATACCGTTACTTTCGGTCAATAATGACAGGATAATGACATTGCAAGAAATAAAAGACAATTACAATAATGCAGGATTGGAAGATTTTGAATTATTTTGGGATAACAAACCCATCAATCAATTATATAAGGCAGGTCTACTTCAATTATAAACTGAGCTTGCAATTAAACTGATTTTCTTGCCTAGTCTATTATTTCAAATCAATTACAAATAAAAAATGGCGGCCTGAAAAAGACCGCCATCGAATTCCAATTTTGCTGATTTTAGTTTAAATCAAATCGATCGAGGTTCATTACTTTGTTCCATGCTGCAACAAAATCATTTACAAATTTTTCCTGAGCATCTTCACAAGCATATACTTCAGCTATAGCGCGTAGTTCAGAGTTTGAACCAAAAATCAAATCAACCCTTGTTGCTGTCCATTTCGTTTTTCCAGATACCCTGTCGGTTCCTTCAAATAAACCTTTTGAAGAAGTTGATTCTTTCCATGTTGTACCAAAATCAATTAAGTTAACAAAGAAATCATTTGTTAGTACTTCCGGGCGTTCTGTAAACACACCGTCTTGTGTATGATCAAAATTAGTGTTCAATACACGCAAAGCACCCACCAGCACAGTCATTTCAGGAGCGGTTAAATTAAGTAATTGGGCTTTATCAATCAGTAATTCTTCTGCAGTAGAATTTATGCGGGGATTAATATAATTTCTAAACCCGTCAGCCATAGGTTCTAACACTGAAAATGATTCAATATCGGTTTGAGATTCTAGTGCATCCGTTCTGCCGGGAGTAAATGGCACCACAACATGGTGCCCTGCATTTTTTGCAGCTTTCTCTACGGCAGCGCATCCTGCTAAAACAATTATATCAGCCATTGAAATCAACTTACCTGAAGTTTGAGATGCGTTAAAAGCTTTTTGAATTGCTTCTAATTTATCCAACACTTTGGACAATTGAGTCGGATTATTGACCGCCCAATATTTTTGCGGGGCAAAGCGTATACGCGCACCGTTAGCACCCCCTCTTTTATCGGAACTACGGAAAGTAGAGGCAGATGCCCAAGCGGTTGACACCAATTCTGCTATAGAAAACCCTGATTCAATGATTTGTTTTTTTAGAGCAGCTAAATCGTTATCGTCTACTAATTTATGATTGAGCACAGGAATAGGATCTTGCCAGATTAAATCTTCAGCAGGAACTTCAGCACCCAAATAACGAGACTTAGGTCCCATATCACGATGCGTTAATTTAAACCATGCTCTAGCGAAAGCATCTGCAAATTGATCAGGATTTTCATGAAATCTTTTTGAAATGGGGCCATAAGCAGGGTCAAATCTCAACGCCAAATCGGTTGTAAGCATTGTTGGCGCATGACTTTTAGAAGCATCATGTGCGTCAGGAACAGTGCCAGAACCCGCTCCAGCTTTAGGTTTCCATTGATGAGCTCCTGCAGGGCTTTTGGTTAAATCCCATTCAAAACCAAATAAATTCTCAAAAAAGTTATTGCTCCATTTTGTAGGAGTGGTGGTCCATGCTCCTTCTAATCCACTGGTGATGGTATTTTCAGCATTACCGCTACCAAAAGTATTTTTCCAACCTAGTCCTTGTTCTTCAATGCTGGCACCTGCAGGTTCTTTACCTACATATTTACTGGGATCAGCCGCGCCATGCGTTTTACCGAAAGTATGTCCTCCGGCAATCAATGCCACTGTTTCTTCATCATTCATGGCCATTCTTGCGAATGTTTCACGGATGTCACGAGCAGAGGCTATTGGATCAGGATTACCATTTGGACCTTCCGGGTTTACATAAATCAATCCCATTTGAACAGCGGCCAATGGATTTTCCAAATCACGATCACCTGAATATCTCTTATCTCCCAACCATTCTCTTTCAGAACCCCAGTAAACATCTTCCTGCGGCTCCCACATATCTTCTCGGCCTCCGGCAAATCCAAATGTGTTGAATCCCATAGACTCTAAGGCACAATTACCTGCAAGTATCATCAAATCAGCCCATGATAATTTTTTTCCGTATTTCTTTTTAATGGGCCACAGCAATAATCTTGCTTTATCCAAATTGGTATTATCGGGCCAGCTGTTCAATGGTGCAAATCTTAGCATCCCTGCTCCCCCGCCTCCTCGACCATCGGTCACACGATAGGTACCTGCACTGTGCCAGGCCATTCTGATAAAGAAGGGACCATAATGACCGTAATCAGCAGGCCACCAGTCTTGAGAAGTGGTCATCACTTTCACGATATCTTCTTTAACTGCTTTCAAATCCAAAGACTTGAATTCTTCAGCATAGTTAAAAGACACATCCATAGGATTAGATAAACTGGAATGTTGACGAAGTATGTTCAACCTTAACTGATTGGGCCACCAATCCTGATTTTTTGTACCATGCGTCATACTTCCATTCTTTGATGAAGCCGTTGCACCAGTGAACGGGCATTTAGCTTCTTCGATGTTATTTTTTGTGTTATCCATGTTTAATAAATTATGTTGCAAAAATACAAACATTAACCGATGAATGAATGTTTGCAATCATGGTAATTTAATGACTAAGTGTAACATTATACTTTTAGATTGTTGAAATTAGTAAGATAATAATAATAATTTTTTTAAACACAATGAAAGAAAATTCATCAGAAAGATTCTTGATTATTGAAATTTCAAATTTTTCTGGCGAAGATTAAACTTTTGAAAAATTATTTTTTTGTCTTACTATTTATTTTGATATTTTGACAAATGTTTAAACACAAAATATCGTAGTATCTTATGTAGGAATTTTTTCCGAAATCAGGTCTGTAGACATATGAAACATCCAATTTAGTTTTATCCGACAATTTTAGTTTTGTACCTAAAACATTTCTCCAATTGTCAACAAATCTGTTTGCTCCTATTTCCATAATAGGTTCAACAGATGTATATATATCAACTTTTTTGTTTAGTTGGAATTTTACCTGACCTCTCAATCTCCAGAACAATGATTTCTGATTTTCTTCTAATGGATTGTAAGAGTCTTGGATTCTGTTTTGTATTAGAAATCGACCATTTAACTCTATTTTTTTTGATTTCATTGCCATTACTTCCATACCAAGGGTATATCGATGAGTAACCCCTGCAGTTAGAAAAGAAATTCTGTATTCAGCATTCGTTTTTATTTTTTTATTCAAATTATTGGACCCTTCTATTGAAATATAAGAACCATAATAAGTTTTTAGATTGTTGTAATATCTTGTCTCATAGTTTAAATTCATTTCCCATTTTTTTGGAAAATCTAATTTCAATGAAATACTATACCACCCCTCGCCATCTCTTGGATCACTTTTAGTTGCCTGAGAATAAACGGTGTTTATTTTAGCTGAAAATAAAAAAAATGAAAATAAAATTAGTTTCATTTCTCTGTATAAAAAATGGTGATTCTGCAGGAATCTTTTAGGAAATCTATTTCATTAATGACGAATCTATTTACGTCCAGTCCAGTTCTGTTTTTCAAATCCGCAATTAGTAGTTCTTTTTTATGATCATTTATCAAATTTATGTTGTCATAGTAAACTAATTTTGAAGCTTCTTTTTTCAACAAAATGTTACTTTCCAACAAAAGGACGATTGATATAATAATAGAGCAAATTATTACAATATCCAGTATGCTTCCAAGAATCACTGCAGTCAATAACCCTATTCCAATATTTAAAAATATATAAGTCATATCCTTAGCTGAAATTCCGTCGGTTCTGAATCTCAAAATGGAAAACACAGCGAATAAAGCAAAGGCAGCTCCGGTACTAAGCTCTACTTGATTCAATACGTATGAAACAAAAAAGACAATACTATTGAATGCGAAGAATGTTAGAAAAAGATTAGTTTGTTTATATTTTTTATAATAAATGCCCTTAACAAGTATTAATATAAAAGAAAGATTAATTGCATATCGAAATAAGATTTCACTATTTATTACTTTAAGGTTAAATATATCAGCAATACACATCATCAGATTTTTTTTGAAATTTTTTATAGGATTGTTTAAAATTATTTTGCTTAATACCCGGATAATAACATAAAATACCCAAACAATATTTACTCAATGATCCACGCACAATTCCCATATTTTTCATTTTTTCACAAAAACTTATATCATGTCCATTATTAGTTTTTACTTCTGCAAAAACAAAATTATTGAATGGGACTATACGATCTTGCATAGAGTAATTTAATGAATTATCAATTGTGACTTTTTCATTTTTTACTTTGTGTAACAATGTTATTCTATAATAATCCAAATGGAAAATTTGTTTCAATTCTTTGAATGAAAATCTTGTATGTAAAGAAATCAGATCATTGAAAGCAGTTGATTGATTGTTTTTAATCCGATATTTAACTGTAAGGCCTTTGTTGTTTTTTATTTTTATTTCATAAAAACCAATTTGACTATCTAAATATTGTCTTTCTCTGATTTTACACCGGTTTTTTTTACCTCGATGATGATCATGATACATATCGAGACTTACAGTATCGTAATAAGTTGTTTTATATTTGAAATTTCTTATTCCATCAATTTCCAAAATTCTGTATTCTTGTGAACAAATTTCCAAAACTTGATTCAATAATTCTGAAGAAAAAACAAACTTCCTATCTTGTCGATTAGTAAAAAGGCTTTTTTGACTTAATGTGTCGACAGTAAAAGAACAAAAATTGTTAAGCAGATTATTATCAATCATAAAATGAAATTACCAATTGTTTTACAAAAAAGAGGATCAAATTGATATGAAAATATGAGCTTATACTTTATTATTTTAAACCATCAATATTTAATAAATTTACCCCTAAATATTTTTCCATCTTTGGTAACAAAATGAATAAAATAATACCCTTTACTTAAAGATGAAATATTTAGATGACTTTCTTTCGGATCAGAATACGTATATGGAACAATTATTTTTCTCCCAAGTACATCCAATAAAAATACTTCTGCAGCCTCTCCTATTTCTTGATAAGATTTTATCCCTAGTTGATTATGGGCGGGATTAGGATAAACAAGCAATGATAATGGTTTTAGATCAAATGCTGGTTCAAAATGTGCAGTTATTAGACTATTCATTTTTGATAAAGTATCAAGAATTACTCTGTTTAATGTATCTTTAATCAAGCCATTTGAAGTCCAGTGGGTGAATCTAAAGCCAGGTTTAGCTATCGCTTCCAACCCAATTGGCACTCCATCAAAATAATATCCCTGCCATGGATATGTTTTTGGAGTTAATGTGCTTACTTTTATTCTGCCTGCATCCCTTGGAATTACATCCAAATTAAGTGATACTTGCTTCGGCAAATTAAAATTAAATTGAATAAAATTTCTTGCATTCTCTGGACGACACAATAAATCATTACGAAATAAAAGGTGATTTTGTTGAAATTGATTCATCTGACCAATCAAATCATTGGGATCACCCCACCTTCTATACTCATTGGCCATTTCAGAATAAGTACGCAGGTACATTTCCCCTTCAATAGAGAGAAGTCTAGATGTCAAGTATAAACTATTCATCTGATCTGCAAAACGATTGATAAAGTAATTTTTAAAAAAATCATTTTGTATACATTTCCAAAAAATTGACAAATGTGGATTGTTTGGACTTACAACCTTCCATTCATTCAATAACTGACCTAATAAATCAAAACGGCAATCGTATAAATTCTGTGGATTAGGAAGAAGTCCATATTCCATGTCCATAAGACAGTACCTCCATCTGAATCCAGTAGCGTCTGAACGATAAATTTTTATATTATTGTAATTAGCACCCCAATCAGCGTTGTTCATCCATAATTCTGCTATGATATAATCTACATAATATTTCAAGTCGAAATAACGATCTGCTTTTGACCAAAAATCGTCGTCATTTGGATTTAAAAGCGAGAATGAATTGAATGAATCGTAAAAATGCTGAACATTACCCTCAACCGCTCTTAATCTGAACCCATATTGAGCACTAGAGGATAATATTTCAATACTATTTTCTGATGCTTTCTCAGATAGTTCAAACATTTCATTGTTGTATTTTTCCCTTAACTCATACAATCCCCAATAAGTACCATTTATGTATACAGATACTGGTCTCCAGGCAGCATAATAATTGTATGAACCATCTGCCATCATTTTAACTTGAGCTGCGTCTTTGTATGGAAGAATCAAATAATTATTACTTCCATTTCGCATAAAAAAATCACTGTACTGATTCCTATTGGGTCTGTCTGGAATTATATTTTCCATAATTGGTCCTTGGCCTAATACCCCATCATCCCATTTGATACGAAATGGTTTCTGTGGAAGGCCTCTAGAACCCCAACCTCCATCCATGATTATACCAACTCTTCTGGAACAAATCAATTGATGAGAGTTGGAAGAATCAAAATAATCAACCGATGCCGCTTTGAGCATATCAACTGAAGGATTGTCGAACATTCCTGTTGTTCCAAATAAATTATCAGGATCACTTATTATTGAAATGATAGGAGTAGAATGATTGATATTGAATAAAAAACTGGCTGAAGTTACAGTGCTTGGAATAAATCCAGTTTTATATGCTTTTGCCCTCAGTATAGTTGTTTGAGTAATGTATACAGCGTTTCCATTCCACAAAATTGAAGTAGTATCAGGTTCACTGCCATCCAATGTGTAATAAATCAAAGCATCAGGTGAATTTGTGTTGATGATATTCACTATCTGTGAGGAGGTGTATACTCCGCTACTTTTTGAAAAAACCGGAGCACTCGTGTACGAATCAGCTGATAGTGACCCATTATTGCTAATACCTGGTGTGGGATTTGGAAATTTTTTTACATTGGTAGAGGCATTGGGTAATAATCCTGAACTCACATCATAACCTGGTCCGCAGTTTACATAAAGTGAGCTTTCCAAATTGCCCGCAGGATTGAATAGCCTTATGGTTTCACCTTCAGAACTAATTTTAAAGTTAGTGTGATTAAAATTTCCTTCTAGAGGTATAAATTCGTTAGTAAGTTCATCTCTACCGGTATTTGAAAGGCTTAAGTCAATGTATCTGTATTGCGTTGGAAATGTTGAAAGCACATCAAATGATATTGAAGTAATGAATCCAGCTGTTAAACCTGAAGAAATTAATTCGCTTGCACGGAATAATAATTGATGACGAGCGCTCCAATACCAATTACCATAAGGAGCAGGATATTCTGTCTCCGTATTTTGAAGGGTACCACCGCCAATGTTTTTATTGTTGAAACGAATATTTGGACGTGTTTTGGAAGTCCCGCCATCCATGAAACCGCAAGCCACACCCCCATCTACATATGAAAACAAGGAAGAATAAAATGAAGTTGTACTTTGCAAATGAACAGAATTATTGGTATAACTATCGCTGAAAGTACATATGTTCAAAACAATATTTGAATATCCATCCCAATAAAAAGGAGTTGTAAATTGGTGTACATTCCACCCAATTTGGGGTTGAAAAGTAGTATCATGCAAAACGTTTGAAAATGGTTTTGATACAAATCTATTTTTTCCACTGCAATACACTATGATAAATTGATTGGCTTCTAATTTTTGATGAGAAAAAACCCATTTTTTAGGATTATTATTATCAGTTAAACTATAACCATGTAAATCGATTGCTATAGAACCTGTATTATGAATTTCTATCCAATCCTCATAATCACCATTTTCATCAGCAATGGTTGAATAATTTTTATTGGATCCCTCATTAATAACCAATTGACTGAATAATTCTCCGGCAGAAAAAATACAAATTATAAAAAATATTACTCGTGAAATACTTTCTTTCATTTTTTAAAATTTTCCTAAACAAAGATAATTACAAACAATTCTATTGTAGAAAAAGAGGAGTTCAATTTTCAATCATCTTTGAAAAAATAATTTTAAATTTAATTTCTACATTATTATAATAAAAAAAGCATTTCTGTGTCAAATAGGAATAGAAAAATAAGAAAAATTATTTAGAACAATAAATTAATGTATAATACATTATAAGAATATGCTAAATATGCTCCAATAAACAATAATTATAAATAATTTTTTATTATTATATTTTAAATGCTGATAATCTATTGATTCTTTGTTTGTTTAATTTTTTTATTTTTTTGTTAAACATTTTGCCATTTTGTGTGTTTATTTTATCGGAGTCCAGAAACCATCCAAACTGGGGAGTAACCGAAAATCCATAAGAGTAGGAAAAACCAAAATTTAAAACAAAATGGAACATTTAAAAATCGCCAGTGATAATTACGTGGCTTTCACGTTTTTTATCGGCACAATGGCCATGATGGCTGCATCTGTTTTCTTCTTTTTTGAATTGAGCAACACTTCACAAAAATGGAGAACATCAGTTTTAGTATCAGGATTGATTACTTTCATCGCAGCGGTTCACTACTACTACATGAGAGGTTACAATCTAGAGACTGGAGAATCTCCTACCTTTTTCAGATATGTTGATTGGATACTAACTGTTCCTTTGATGTGCGTAGAATTCTATTTGATTACCAAAAAAGCAGGTGCAAAAATTGGTTTACTTTGGAAGTTAATTCTTGCTTCACTAGTTATGTTAGTAACAGGCTATTTCGGAGAGACAATCGATCGTGACAATAGCGTACTTTGGGGTGTTATTTCAGGGGCAGCATATTTCTACATTGCGTATCTAATATGGTTCGGAGAAGTTGCAAAATTATCTCAAACTGCAGGTCCACAAGTAGCAAAAGCTACTAGAATTCTAGCATGGTTTGTTTTAGTTGGTTGGGCAATTTATCCATTAGGATATATATTGGGAACTCCAGGAGGCTTATTCGGAATTCAATTGGTAAGTGATCCTGCTGCAGCATCTCACGCTATGGACATCGTTTATAATATTGCTGATGCAATAAATAAAATTGGATTTGGTTTAGTAATCTATTCACTTAGCAGAAATGAAGACTAATTTTTCTATTTGCTAATAAAAAAGGGTTCTTTCAAAATATGAAGAACCCTTTTTTTATAATTATTCAATCGAAAAAATGTCAATTCAAATACAACATAATAAAGTGGACTATCTCTTTGTAGGAGCTGGGGCATCCACCACATTATTGCTCATGAGTATGGAGAGGCATGGACTTTTGAAAGATAAAAAGGTTTTAATTATAGATCCAGATAAAAAAAAGAATAATGACAAAACATTTTGTTTTTGGTCTGAACAAAATGAAGATCTTACATTAAAATGTCAACATTTAATTAGTCATAAATGGGATCAAGTTAGTGTTAATAGAAATACGCCGGAATATTTATTCCCTAAAAATTACTTTCATATATCTGGAATTGATGTTTACAATGAATTAAGACGCATCATTATCCAACATAATTTACAACGAGTAGATAGTAAAGTTATTGAGTTGGTCTCCATTGAAAAAGCTGTTAAAGTAATTACAACCACAGATATATGGGAATCTACAATAGTTTTTGATAGTCGCCCACCACAATATTTACCACTTAAAAAAGAGGATGCTCACTTACTTCAATCCTTCATCGGATATGTGATAACAACTGAAGAACCCATTTCAAAAATAAATTGTGTGGATCTAATGGACTTCAATGTTGAACAATTAGACTCTACTCAATTTATGTATGTATTGCCATTAGGTAATGGTAATACACTAGTTGAATTAACTCGTTTTGGTTTGGCTTCTATTACTCAAAAAGAAGCTGACCCTATTCTACATTCATACATAATACAACGATTTGGTAATTATAAAATTCACGATACGGAAATAGGATGTATTCCCATGAGCACAGCAAATATTTCTACCGAATCTATCCCAGGAGTCATCTCAATCGGAGGCAGAGCAGGTGCTATTAAACCCAGTACTGGATATGCGTTTAAAAATATGTTTACCCATTCTGAAAAGCTGGCAAATAATTTAAAGAAAGGAATTGAGTCAGCTCGTATAAACAATATTTCGCGTTTTAGATTTTATGATCGTCTCTTGCTTCTAATACTTTCAACACAACCCTCTCAAGGCAAAAGAATATTTCAATCGTTGTTCAAAAAAAATCAAACAAAAGATGTGCTTCAATTTCTAGACGAAAAGACAACACTTATACAAGACATTCGTATTTTTTCAACTTTACCAATAAAGCCTTTCTTAAAAGCAGTTCTGTGGGTAGTTTCATCACAAATACAAAGATTAATTACTCCTTTTATTTTGTTGCTTTTGTCATTGTCATTATTATTTGTCTACAAAATCACACCCAATATATTTCATGGAATTGAAATAGTAATTTTTATAGCGGGTATGTTTTTGATAGGCATCCCGCATGGAGCCGTTGATCACCTTCTCGAATCAAATAATTTAAAAGTCAATATTAAACTCGGCTTCATAATTAATTATTTGAGTTTCACTTTTTTCAATTTTGTGTTATGGTTGTTTTTTCCAACAATTGCATTACTTTTTTTTATCGGTTATTCTGCATGGCATTTTGGACAAACAGATTTGCGTGAATGGCAACCCCAAAATACAAATGCATTAAAGAATGCTTCTTGGGGATATTTAATTTTAGGTATCATTCTTTGTGGGCATTTAGCCGAAACCAACAGTATCCTTGGAAATATGAATGTTCTGAAAATTCCATTAAATAATATTCAAGGAAAAGAGATAAGCATATTTCTTGCAATCGCAGGATTTGGTTGGTCTATCTTCGAAAAAAGCAGAAAGATGTTACTAACTATTCTTATGCTTTTAGTGAGCACAGAACTGCCACTTCTCACTTCATTTGGTTTATACTTCATTGGGCAACATAGCTTGAGTGGATGGTCGCATTTAAAAAAAGCAATGAAAGTCAACAATGCATCTTTGTATTTAAAGGCATTACCCTTTACTATTGGCGCATTAATATTGTTTGTCACTTTTATTTTATTGTTGAAAAATGATTATTTATCTTACTTCAACGAAAATATGACTACCATTTTTTTTGTATTCATTTCTTGTATCAGTTTTCCTCATGTGATTTTCATGAACAAATTCTACAAAAATAATTTCAAATTCATTTTACAAGAATATTTTTAAAATAAGCATCCAAAAAATCTTATTTTTTAATTTAAAACAGCCTCATCTACAACTAAGATGAAATTTTAGGATTTATATTTAAAACCACTAATGGGATTTGAAATTATTTGCCGATACAAAACTTTATAACCCTTACCAGCAAAGGTTTTTGGAGGCGGGGTACAAATGAAGTACAGGAATAAAAAGTAAGGACAAATTTCAATAATCTATTTTTTTACCGCGATTTATTTTTCTCAAATCAATTTATCCAATAAATTTTTCTTTACTAATTCATACGCCGCAGTCTGATTATATTGTTCTGTTGGTCTGATTAGACCAGCAATATCACCAATGAATTCATCATCTTGCATTTTTGCTTCCATATTTTGAAGATACATTTTTTTACTAGGCGGATGATCTACAACAAAATTCATATACTGATGATAGCATTCTAAAATCGCTTCTTTATTCAAATCAGGAAGCTGTTCTAACGACTTATGCATATCGAATAAATCTCTTCCTTTTCTTCTTTGATAAAGTGCTCGTAATTTTATGCCTAACAACTCTTCAATCTTATAGGTTGTAATGTTACAAGCACCAGTAAACCAAGCAGATTTTATTTCAAATGGGAAATGGTGATATCCTAAAATAGTGAAATGCTCCCTACAATTCGTTTCTACTTTTAAACGTAGATTTTGAACCGGAGGAAACTCAGATTCAAATCGATATTGTAAGGTGAAATTATTTTCTTTTTGTTTACGGATTGGCTCCCCTAAAAAAGCAAGTCGTTCTCTTAACCTATTTGCAATGTTGCCAAATGGTTCTGCTGTTATTTGCACCAAATCTATATCTTCAGAATAACGGGGCTGCGGATTCAGGTATAACTTATGTAAAGCTGTACCTCCTCTGAAGGCAAGACTTTTTGCCAATAATTCATCGGAAAATATTTCAACCAATGCTCTGCAAATAACTAAATCTTGTTCAACTTGTTCATTCGTTTGCCAAGGAACTTGATTTGACCATTCTGTTATGTATGCCTGAGGAATCATTTAATATTTTTGTATGAAGTAAATTAAAAGTCAGTTTCAATAATTGTATTCACAATCACTTTCCATTTCTCCTCAACAGTAAATCCTTTAACAGATGCAGATGTTTTTAATGAAATGGGATACAATTTGGTTTTATTATTTTGAAGCAATTTGTATAGTTTATTTGCAAGCAATTGATTATCCAACACTTTATCTAACAAATACCCTAATCGCTGAAAAGCACTAACAGGAATATATTCCAGCAAATAATTATCAAAAAATTCTGGCTTAATACTTTCCATCAATTCATATAATATAGTTGTTACCCGATTTATTCCTCCAACTGGAAAATCCACGCAAATTGACCCCCTAAATCCATTTGAAACTGACCCCCTCATTCCATTTCAAATTGACCCCCTGATTCCGGCTGAAAT